>DOOK01000144.1:837-11663 GCA_003512805.1 Erwinia sp.
TAGACAGGATAGGTCAGCACCAGCAGCAGCGCGACTATCCACCATCCCAGCGACGCCCAGAGCGAGCCCGCAATAAGGGGGAGATGAACGGGGTGCCAGGCAGGTAGCGTAAACGTCATGACTGACAGCAGTAGCCCGCACAGTACCGCGAGCCAGATGCGCTGCGAACCTGAAGCCAGGCCAGCAAACTGGCCCCATTCCCAGGCTGCCAGCATACAGATGACCAGCGTGACGATAGCAAAACCGGCCGGCGGCAACAGAAATAAGGCCGCAATCACAATCGGGATAAGTATCAATGCGGTAATCAGGCGTGACTTCAGCAAGGATTACCCCCAGTGCGCTCAGGCGCCGCCGGGTGCTGCGCCGCCAAAGCGACGCTCTCGTTGTGCAAACGCATTCAGTGCACCTTCAAAAACTTGTTCATCAAAATCAGGCCAGAGAACATCGGTAAAAAAGAACTCTGCATAGGCAACCTGCCACAGCAAGAAGTTACTGATTCGATGCTCTCCCCCTGTCCTTATTACCAAATCCACAGGCGCCAGATCGTTGAGACAAAGGTACTGTGCGAGGGTGTCTTCCTCGATTTGATCCGGACGAACCAGACCTTCCTGTACCTGTTCTGCAATTTTCCTGACGCTATGAATAATATCCCAACGTCCGCCATAATTCGCGGCAATGTTCAGGGTAAGTCCATTATTTTGCTGAGTCAGTTCTTCGGCGCGCCGGATACGCTCCTGCAAACGGGCGTTAAATCGGCCCGTATCGCCAATAATTCGCAGACGAACATTATGTTTATGGAGACTCTTCACCTCGCTGTCCAGAGCCCACATAAAAAGCTCCATCAGCGCCATGACCTCTTGCGGAGGACGGTTCCAGTTTTCGCTGCTGAAGGCATACAGGGTCAGCGCATCCAGCTTATTGCTGACGGCAAAGCTTACCGCACGACGCACGGACTTCACGCCCGCTTTGTGGCCGGTAATGCGCATTTTCCCCTGGTTTTTGGCCCAGCGGCCATTGCCATCCATAATGATGGCCACGTGACGGGGATTATCTCCCGACTGGTCATCGGTTTTTATTTGATTTTCGGACGACATAACGCGTAATTATTTCCTTTAATCAGAAATACGACGGTTTCTGAAATAGTTTGCCCGCTTGACGTAAAAAAGCCGTGTCGAACACGGCGGTCGCTGTATCGCTACGTCGTTTTCAGGACGGGCGCAGATTGTAACACCTCCACCCCTGCCCCACAAACGCGCACTGGTTAACGCGTGACGGGAAAGCGTGCCAGACAAACTTTTGCGGCAGCGCGCGCGCGTCTGTCGATATCCAGTACCGCTTCTACGCTCTCTGGTTCGCGACAGGAAAGCGTTTCCAGCACGCTCATGTTCACGTGCGCAATATCGGTAAAACGAATTTGCGCATCAAGAAAAGCGGCTACGGCAATCTCATTGGCGGCATTCAGCGCGGTGGTGGCAGCCTGCCCTGTTTTGCAGGCATCAATAGCCAGCTTGAGGCAGGGGTAGCGCGCGTAATCCGGCTCGCCAAACGTCAGGGCGCCCATGCGGGTGAAATCCAGCGGTTTTGCGCCGGAGGGCACACGCTGCGGCCAGGCCATGACATGAGCGATAGGCGTACGCATATCCGGCGATCCCATTTGTGCGATAACGCTGCCGTCACGGTAGCGCACCATAGAATGGATCACCGATTGCGGATGCAGTACAACTTCCATCTGCGCGTCGGTCGCGTTAAAAAGCCAGCGGGCTTCAATATATTCCAAACCTTTATTCATCATGGTGGCCGAATCGACGGAGATTTTCCGCCCCATCGTCCAGTTCGGATGCGCGCAGGCCTGGTCCGGCGTCATTAGCGCCAGGTCAGCCAGCGGCGTTTCACGAAAAGGGCCACCCGATCCCGTAAGAATAATGCTGTCGATGCCATTATCTTGTAGAGAAGCGTATCCTAACTGGCGCTGGAGGGAAGCGGGCAAACTCTGAAAAATGGCATTATGCTCGCTATCCACCGGCAGCAGCTGCGCTTTACATTCGCTGACCGCCTCCAGAAACAGCTGGCCGCAGGTGACCAGCGACTCTTTATTAGCCAGCAGCACGGCCTTACCGGCGCGTATGGCCGCCAGCGTGGGCAGCAGGCCCGCTGCGCCAACAATTGCTGCCATAACCTGATCCACGTCGTCCAGCGCGGCCAGATCGCAGGCTGCCTGCTCGCCGCTCAGCACTTCCGTTGACACGTTCAGCTCTTTCAGCCGCAGCCGCAGCTCGCGCGCGGACGTTTCGTCTGCCATTGCGGCCCAGGCGGGTCGAAAAGTAAGACACTGTTCCGCCATCAGCCCAACGTTACGCCCGGCCACCAGCGCCTTAACGGCGAACAGATCGGGATTCGCTTTAATAACGGCCAGCGTACTGGTACCGATTGAACCGGTGGAACCGAGAATGGTCAGTTGCTTCATGAAGGTGCTCTGTGTAGTGACCGGCGACCATAAGCTGCCAGCCGGTGAATTAAATGCAAAACGCCGTAAGGCTACCCTCTGGAGAAGGCAATCTGTACGGCGTTAAGTCACGGTGCGGATCGACTCAGAAGTCCATCAGCTCCGCTTCTTTTTCTGCCAGCGCGGCATCTACTTTCTTGATAAATACGTCGGTCATCTTCTGGATATCATCCTGAGAACGACGCTCTTCATCTTCGCTGATTTCTTTATCTTTCAGCAGCGCTTTAACTTTATCGTTGGCGTCACGACGTACGTTACGTACGGAAACGCGACCCTGCTCGGCTTCGCCACGCACGATTTTAATCAGGTCTTTACGACGCTCTTCCGTCAGTGCCGGAAGCGGTACGCGAATATCGCTGCCCGCTGAGCTTGGGTTCAGACCCAGGTCGGAGGCCATGATCGCTTTTTCAACGGCCGCGCTGATAGAGCGGTCAAATACGTTGATTTTCAGCGTGCGGGAGTCTTCTACGGTCACGCTGGCCAGCTGACGCAGCGGCGTGGCGGAGCCGTAGTAATCGACCATAATACCGTCAAGAATGCTTGGCGATGCGCGGCCGGTACGGATTTTGCTGATGTGGTTTTTGAATGCTTCCAGGCACTTGTCCATGCGCGTTTCAGCATCTTTTCTGATTTCGTTAATCACGTTGTAACCCTTGAATTCTGGTTAACCTGACAGGCTCAGCAGAGCCTGTTAGCTATCTGTTAGCGTGCGTAACGCACTACAAAGGCAGAATATACCTTATTTTACGTGCTAACGGACATTATTGCGTAATCAGGGTGCCTTCTTTTTCACCCATCACGACGCGGCGCAGCGCACCCGGCTTGTTCATGTTGAAGACGCGAATTGGCAGGTTATGGTCACGGGCCAGCGTAAAGGCAGCCAGATCCATGACTTTCAGTTCACGTTCCAACACTTCGGTATAGCTCAGCTGATCGTAGAGCGTAGCGTCCGGGTTTTTGACCGGATCTTCTGAATAAACGCCGTCGACCTTGGTCGCTTTCAGGACAACGTCCGCTTCGATCTCGATGCCACGCAGGCAGGCTGCTGAATCTGTAGTAAAGAACGGGTTGCCGGTACCGGCAGAAAAGATCACCACGCGATTGTTACGCAGCAGGCTGATCGCTTCTGCCCAGCTGTAGTTATCGCACACGCCGTTCAGCGGAATAGCTGACATCAGGCGAGCATTCACGTAGGCGCGGTGCAGCGCATCACGCATTGCCAGACCGTTCATCACGGTTGCCAGCATACCCATGTGGTCGCCCACCACGCGATTCATGCCGGCCTGTGCCAGGCCCGCACCGCGAAACAGGTTGCCACCACCGATAACCACACCTACCTGAATACCCAGCTCAACCAGTTCCTTCACTTCCTGAGCCATACGATCCAGCACGCTGGCGTCGATACCGAAGCCTTCCGCGCCTTGCAGAGCTTCGCCGCTCAGTTTCAGCAGGATACGTTGATAAACAGGTTTTGCATTGGTTGCCATGGTTTTTTTCCTGGAAGCAGTATTGAGGAGTTAAATCTGCGCTATCATCCCGCGAGTAGTGAGAAAATGCTATTGGGATGAGGCTGAAAATTGCCGGATACGGCAGATAAAAAAGAACCGCCGGATGGCGGTTCTGGTCAAACGATTAAGACTGCTTAGACATTGCCGCAACTTCTGCTGCGAAGTCGGTCTCAGCTTTCTCAATACCTTCGCCCACTTCAAAGCGGATGAAGTTAACCACGTCAGCGCCCTGCTCTTTCAGCAGCTGGCCAACGGTTTTAGACGGGTCGATCACGAAAGGCTGACCGGTCAGAGAAACTTCGCCGGTGAATTTCTTCATGCGGCCTTCAACCATTTTCTCTGCGATTTCTTTCGGCTTACCGGACTGCATCGCGATATCCAGCTGAACCTGGTATTCTTTTTCTACCACGTCCGCAGACACGTCTTCTGGCTTAACGAATTCTGGCTTGCTTGCTGCAACGTGCATGGCCAGCTGCTTAACCAGCTCTTCGTCAGCGTTGGTTGCAGAGATCAGCACGCCGATGCGTGCGCCGTGCAGGTAGCTGCCCAGCACATCGCCTTCCAGCGTAGCGACACGACGGATGTTGATGTTCTCGCCGATTTTCGCTACCAGCGCCACGCGCTCTTCTTCGAACTGGGCTTTCAGCACTTCAACGTCGGTGATTTTGCCGGTAACAGCCGCATCCAGCACCTTGTCAGCGAATGCCTGGAAACCGCCATCTTTGGCCACGAAGTCGGTCTGGCAGTTAACTTCCAGAATCACGCCGTAGTTGCCGTCGATTTTGGTTTTGATCACGCCGTCAGCAGCCACGTTGCCTGCTTTTTTCGCCGCTTTGATCGCGCCAGATTTACGCATGTTCTCGATTGCCAGCTCGATGTCGCCGCTAGCTTCGGTCAGCGCTTTTTTACAATCCATCATGCCAGCGCCAGTGCGCTCGCGCAGTTCTTTTACCAGAGCAGCAGTAATTTCAGCCATTCTCGAATCCTCGGTTAGCTCAGCATCTGCCCGGTTCGCCTGATGGCGCCACAACAGATGCCTGTTTCTCGGGAGAAATATTGCCCCGCCGATGGGTCACCAGCGGCAAAGCGAATTCAAAATAAAGGGGCCAATTAAGGCCCCTTACAGATTAACATCTGATTTTACCCTGACGGGTATAAGGGCTCTCTATGGAGCAAACCTTATTACTCAGCTTCAGCGAAGCTTTCTTCTGCCTGCTGAGCCAGGTCCTGAGAGCGACCTTCACGTACGGTGGTAGCCACAGCGGTCAGGTACAGGCTTACAGCACGGATTGCATCGTCGTTGCCTGGGATGATGTAGTCAACGCCGTCTGGATCAGAGTTGGTATCAACGATAGCGAAAACCGGGATGCCCAGGTTGTTTGCTTCTTTGATAGCAATGTGTTCGTGGTCAGCATCGACAACGAACAGCGCGTCTGGCAGGCCGCCCATGTCTTTGATACCGCCCAGGCTGTTTTCCAGCTTGGCCAGTTCACGAGCACGCATCAGCGCTTCTTTTTTGGTCAGTTTGTCAAAAGTGCCGTCCTGAGACTGAGTTTCCAGATCTTTCAGACGTTTGATGGACTGACGAACGGTTTTCCAGTTAGTCAGCATGCCGCCTAACCAGCGATGGTTTACGAAGAACTGGTCACAGCTCAGCGCAGACTCTTTTACCGCTTCGCTTGCCGCGCGCTTGGTACCAACGATCAGAATCTTGCCTTTACGGGCAGCGATTTTGTTCAGTTCAGCCAGAGCTTCGTTGAACATTGGTACGGTTTTTTCAAGGTTGATGATGTGAACTTTGTTACGAGCGCCGAAAATGAATGGCTTCATTTTTGGGTTCCAGTAACGGGTCTGGTGACCGAAGTGTACACCAGCCTTGAGCATGTCGCGCATGGAAACAGTTGCCATGATTACCTCTGTAAATTGATTGGGGTTAAGCCTCCATGTATCCCATACGACCGACCTCTCGGGCCGCTTGCGCAGCGCTTTAAGGCACCCCGGCGTACGTGTCGATACATGTGTGTTATTTACACATAGTGAGAGTTATGCGTTTCTCTGCAATCTTGCTCACAGAGAATCGTCGGCGCGCTTTATACCATAAAGACGCAGGTGAAGCCAATGATTGTTAGCTTTACCTCCCGTGCCGTAAACGGGAATTGGCAGCGGCCAGGTGGGCTGCTAACATTGCTGCACTTCCTTTATTATTGTCGAAAATAGCGACAGCTGCGGACTAAATTAATGGCAATTACAATCAAAACCCCTGAAGAAATGGCGAAAATGCGTGTAGCCGGTCGCCTGGCGGCAGAAGTGTTGGAAATGATCGAAGAGCATGTCCAGCCAGGCGTCAGCACCGGCGAACTCGATCGCCTGTGTCATGACTATATCGTTAACACTCAGAAAGCCGTTTCGGCCAGTCTGGGCTACCATGGCTTCCCTAAATCCGTTTGCATCTCCGTCAATGAGGTGGTGTGTCACGGTATCCCCAGCGATGACAAAATCCTGAAGGATGGCGATATTGTGAATATCGACGTGACCGTCATTAAAGATGAATACCACGGCGATACCTCTAAAATGTATATCGTTGGGAAGCCGACTATCCAGGGCGAGCGCCTGTGTCGTGTTACTCAGGAAAGCCTCTATCTGGCCCTACGCATGGTTAAGCCCGGCATTCGTCTGCGCACCCTTGGCCGTGAGATCCAAAAATTTGTTGAAGCTCAGGACTTTTCGGTAGTGCGTGAGTACTGCGGTCACGGTATCGGTAAAGGCTTTCACGAAGAGCCTCAGGTACTGCATTACGATGCGGACGACGGCGGCGTGGTGCTGCAGGCCGGCATGGCCTTTACTATCGAGCCAATGGTCAACGCAGGCGATTACCGCATCCGCAGCATGAAAGATGGCTGGACGGTGAAAACCAAAGACCGCAGCCTTTCCGCTCAATATGAGCACACCATCGTAGTGACGGAAACCGGCTGCGAGATTATGACGCTGCGTAAAGACGACACTATTTCAGCTATCCTGACCGCTGACGCGTAGTTTTTACGATATAACCCGGCAGCCTGCCTTGCTGCCGGGCCAACATCTTTCTTCTTTCGGCCGCTTCTTTGCGGTTTCTGTCCGCTTTTAATGCCGCCCGATGGGCTTTCTGCCCTGCTTAAGTTAACGAACACGTTTACCCGGTTAACCTGTTGATTCGTCTCTTTACGAAGCGAGAGGCTTCTGTACCTGGCGGGCTGGCCTCTCTTTACGAGGCGAGACAGACGAGATGTTACATAAGCCATTAATAAAAAAGCCATTCTCTTGCTGATGATTATCCCCGCCACGCCTGCGCCTGTCACCGGATGTAAAGAGCGATCGCTACGTATTCCAACCTCTGTCAGTAAGGTAAGCCCCAAACTTTCCGGTTCACGCTCTTACCGCTTTGCCGGACGGCGTACCGATAAAAAAGCTGCCTGATAACTATTGGTTTCTTTTGATCTCCACTGCCGGTAAACGCTATTGTCACTGCTTATCTTTGTGCGGCAGAGAATGCGGGAGCGCTGGCGTGAACACCACCATGAAAGATGACGGGCAGGCATATTCTCCTGCCGAATGGACAGATGCGGAACTGACGCGCGATACGCTGAAACAGCACCTGGAAGATTTTCAGCAATGGTTAGGGCAGGCCTTTGATGCGCAAGAAAATGTTGAGCAGCTTATTGCCGCCCGCACGCTATTTATTGACCGATTACTGCGTCGACTGTGGCGCTTTTATGGTTTCCCGGAGCAGCAGGATATCGCGCTGGTAGCCGTTGGCGGCTACGGGCGGGCCGAGCTGCATCCGCTGTCGGATATTGACGTGCTGATCCTGAGCCGTCGCCCTCTTTCCGAAGAAGATGCTCAGCGCACCAGCGAGCTTCTTACGCTGATGTGGGATCTTAAACTGGAAGTGGGCCACAGCGTCAGGACGCTGGAAGAGTGCCTGCTGGAAGGGCTGTCAGACCTTACCGTCGCCACCAACCTGATTGAATCACGTCTGCTTACCGGCGACGTTGCGCTGTTTCTTGAGCTGCAGAAAAATGTGTTTAGCGAAGGCTTCTGGCCTTCCGACCGCTTTTTCGCGGCCAAAATCGCCGAGCAGCAGGAGCGCCATCAGCGCTACCATGGCACCAGTTATAACCTGGAGCCGGATATCAAAAGCAGCCCCGGCGGCCTGCGCGATATTCATACGCTATTGTGGGTAGCGCGTCGTCATTTTGGTGCCACATCGCTCGATGAAATGGTCGGTTTCGGCTTTTTGACGCAGGCCGAGCGCAATGAGCTGAATGAGTGCCAGTCCCTGCTCTGGCGTATCCGCTTCGCGCTGCATTTGACGCTCAGCCGCTACGATAACCGGCTGTTGTTCGATCGCCAGCTGAACGTGGCACAGCGCCTGAACTACCAGGGCGAAGGCAACGAGCCGGTCGAACGAATGATGAAAGATTTTTATCGCGTCACCGGTCGTATCGGCGAGCTGAACCAGATGCTGCTGCAGCTGTTTGACGAGGCGATTCTGGCGTTGGGCGAGGATGAAAAGCCTCGTGCCATTGACAGTGAATTTCAGCTGCGTGGCACCTTAATCGATCTGATTGACGAGACGCTGTTCACCAACGATCCGGTGGCCATCATGCGCATGTTTTACACCATGGTGCGCATGCCGAATATTACCGGAATTTATTCTACTACGCTGCGCCAGCTGCGCTTCGCCCGTCGACATCTTCAGCAGCCTCTGTGCACGCTTCCCAAAGCGCGGGAGCTGTTTCTGTCGATTCTGCGGCATCCGGGCGCGGTAAGTCGGGCCTTGGTGCCGATGCATCGTCACAGCGTACTGTGGGCCTATATGCCGCAGTGGGGCAATATCGTCGGCCAGATGCAGTTTGACCTCTTTCACGCCTACACCGTGGATGAACATACTATCCGCGTCCTGCAAAAACTGGAAAGCTTCGCTAATGAGGCGACCCGACCACGCCATCCGCTTTGCGTAGAGATCTGGCCGCGCCTGCCGCAGCCAGAACTGCTGCTGATGGCCGGATTGTTTCACGATATAGCCAAAGGGCGCGGCGGCGATCACTCCGTGCTGGGTGCACAGGATGCGCTGGAGTTCGCCGAGCTTCATGGCCTGAATTCACGGGAAACGCAGCTGGTCGCCTGGCTGGTGCGTCACCATCTGCTGATGTCGGTCACGGCGCAGCGTCGCGATATCCAGGATCCCACTGAAATCCAGCAGTTCGCGGAGGTGATGCAAAATGAAAATCGGCTGCGCTATCTGGTCTGTCTGACCGTAGCGGATATCTGCGCTACCAATGAAACGCTGTGGAACAGCTGGAAGCAGAGTCTGCTGCGTGAGCTGTTCTTTGCCACTGAGAAACAGCTGCGGCGCGGGATGGAGCACAGTCCCGACCTGCGTGAGCGTGTCCGCCATCATCGTCTGCAGGCGCTGGCGCTGCTGCGTATGGACAACCTGGATGAACAGGCGTTACGCGATATCTGGGCACGTTGTAGAGCGGATTATTTCCTGCGCCATACGCCAAACCAGCTGGCCTGGCATGCCCGCCATTTAATGGAACACGACCTGTCAAAACCGCTGGTGCTGCTTAGCCCTCAGGCGACGCGCGGCGGCACGGAGATTTTTATCTGGAGCCCTGACCGCCCTTATCTTTTCGCTACCGTGGCGGGTGAACTGGACAGACGCAACCTCAGCGTGCACGACGCACAGATCTTTACCAGCCGGGACGGCATGGCGATGGATACCTTTATCGTGCTGGAGCCGGACGGCAGTCCGCTGGCTCCGGATCGCCATGAGGCAATCCGCCAGGCACTCGATCAGGCCATCGGACAAACCAGCTTCCAGCCGGCCAGAGCGCGTCGCCAGTCGGCCAGGCTAAAACATTTTAGCGTGGATACCGAGGTTAAATTCCTGCCGAGCCATACGGACAGGCGGACCTATATGGAACTGATCGCACTGGATCAGCCGGGGCTGTTGGCGCGCGTAGGGGAGATCTTCGCCGATCTGAATGTGTCGCTGCATGGTGCACGTATCAGTACCATCGGCGAGCGCGTTGAGGATTTGTTTATTCTGGCGAATAGCGATCGGCGGGCACTCAGCCGTGAATTGCGTCACGAGTTGCAACAACGGTTGACAGAGGCCCTTAATCCAAACGATAAAGTGTGACCAGGATTTACTTTTACCCCGTTTTCGGGCACGCAGCCGCCTGGCTTCAGGCGCGACCCGAAACATGATTTGACACAGGAAAGCTTAATTAATGCAACAGTTACAGAGTGTTATTGAGAGCGCCTTTGAGCGCCGCGCCGAGATCACCCCAGCCAATGCCGATACCGTCACGCGGGAAGCGGTTAACCAGGTTATCGCGCTACTGGATAGTGGCGCACTGCGTGTGGCTGAGAAGATCGACGGCCAGTGGGTGACGCATCAGTGGCTGAAAAAGGCCGTGTTGCTCTCTTTCCGCATCAATGACAACCAGGTGATTGAGGGTGCAGAAAGCCGTTATTATGACAAAGTTCCAATGAAATTCGCCGACTATGACGATGCGCGCTTCAAAAAAGAAGGTTTCCGCGTGGTGCCGCCAGCGGCCGTTCGTCAGGGGGCTTTCATTGCGCGTAACACCGTCCTGATGCCTTCTTATGTCAATATCGGGGCCTACGTTGATGAAGGCTCTATGGTGGACACCTGGGCGACCGTCGGCTCCTGTGCGCAGATTGGTAAAAATGTGCACCTGTCAGGCGGCGTCGGTATCGGCGGCGTGCTGGAACCTTTGCAGGCTAACCCAACCATTATTGAA
>DOOK01000143.1 GCA_003512805.1 Erwinia sp.
ACAGCAAAAAGGCGCCTTTAGGGCGCCTTTTTACATTAGTAAATGACTGAAGCCTCGCCTTTCGGGCCATGGCTTTTAGCAGCTGCTTCTTTGCGGTCGAACCAATCTGCTGCAGGTTAGCATCCTGCCCGAACAGCGCACAGCAAAAAGGCGCCTTTAGGGCGCCTTTTTACATTGGTGGGTCGTGCAGGATTCGAACCTGCGACCAATTGATTAAAAGTCAACTGCTCTACCAACTGAGCTAACGACCCGAAGTGGTGGGTGATGACGGGCTCGAACCGCCGACCCCCTCCGTGTAAAGGAGATGCTCTACCAACTGAGCTAATCACCCACTTCGGTACTGCTTGTCGTGAAAAGTATTCACGCTTTACTGCTGTGACCACTTAAATAGTGGTGGGTCGTGCAGGATGACTCGGCGTCCCTTGGCCTGACGGCCCGTTGCTTATGGCAACGTTGTTTCGCTTCGCTCAACCGAACCTGCTGCAGGTTCAAATCCTTTACGCCTTACTGCTGGGACCACTTAAACAGTGGTGGGTCGTGCAGGATTCGAACCTGCGACCAATTGATTAAAAGTCAACTGCTCTACCAACTGAGCTAACGACCCGCTCTGTACTGCTCGCCGCTATGATCTCTTTTCAACCCTGAAGGCGGAAAAGCTGCCACTTAAAAAGTGGTGGGTCGTGCAGGATTCGAACCTGCGACCAATTGATTAAAAGTCAACTGCTCTACCAACTGAGCTAACGACCCGCATCATGCGGTACTGCTTAATTAGTGGTGGGTCGTGCAGGATGACTCGGCGTCCCTCGGCCTGACGGCCCGTTGCTTATGGCAACGTTGTTTCGCTTCGCTCAACCGAACCTGCTGCAGGTTCAAATCCTTCACGCCTTACTGCTGTGACAACTTAATTAGTGGTGGGTCGTGCAGGATTCGAACCTGCGACCAATTGATTAAAAGTCAACTGCTCTACCAACTGAGCTAACGACCCACTTTTACGCTGTCAGAACGTTTTAACATATGTCCCGGCAACGGCGGCATATATTACTGATTTACCGTTTCAGCGCAACCACTATTTTCAGATAACTTGTTCAACTGCCTGAGTTTCACCCGACCGGGCCATAAATCAGGCAAAAGCGGTTAATTACAGCGCAGCCGCACGCTTCTGTGCCTGTTTCGCCGCATCGCTGTTCGGATAGAGTTTGCTCACCTGCTGGTAGACGGCTTTCGCTTTCGCGCTGTCGCCCTTCTCCTGCATGATCACACCCACTTTATACAAAGCATCCGCACTTTTCGGCGACTTGGGGTAATTTTTTACCACGGTGGCAAAATAGTAGGCCGCGTCGTCTTTTTTACCCTTGTTGTAATTCAGCTGTCCCAGCCAGTAATTGGCATTAGGCTGGTAAGTTGAATCCGGATATTTCTTGATAAAAGCCTGAAACGCCGCGATAGCCTGATCGTTCTGCTTTTTCTCCAGTACCAGCGCCACAGCGGCATTGTAATCGCTGTTGGCGTCGCCGCCCTGTGCTGGTGCTGCAGAAGCGTTGTCGCTCGCTGTAGCGCCTTCTGCAGCCGCCGGAGCCGCATCGCCAGAAGCCGCCTGAGGCTGAGACGCGCCGCTGCTTAGCTTATCTAACTGCTGATACAGGTCCTTCTGGCGTTCAGTAGCCTGGTTAAGCTGATACTGATTCTCCTGAATTTGCCCGCGCAGCGAGTCAATATCGCGCTGGTTGTCGGAAAGCTGCTGTTGGAATTGCTGAAGAAGCTGTGCCTGAGCATTAGAGATGCGCTCAAGCGAGGTGACGCGGTCTTCGACCGAGCCTGAACCCACGTTACTGATTGACGCCTGGGCATTAGCGGCCCAGGGGGCCGCTACGCCAACCAGTAACGACAGACTCAGCAAGTGAAGTCTGAAGTTACTAATCATGTGATTCTCTTAGTATACCAGTACGGCACGACGGTTTTTGGCGTAAGCCGATTCGTCGTGGCCCAGTACGGCTGGCTTCTCTTTACCGTAAGAAACGATAGAGATCTGGTCAGCAGAAACACCTTTACCCTGCAGGTACATTTTAACAGCAGTAGCACGACGTTCGCCCAGGGCGATGTTGTACTCTGGCGTACCGCGTTCATCCGCATGACCTTCTACAGTCACTTTGTAAGACGGGTTGCTGCGCAGGAAAGTCGCGTGCGCGTCCAGCATCTGAGCGAACTCAGACTGGATGTCAAACTTATCCAGGCCGAAGTACACGATGTTGTTACGTTGCAGCTGCTGCATCTGCAGGCGTGCCTGCTCGTCGGAGGACATATTTCCGCCGTTCATGCCGCTGTTCATGCCGCCGTTGGCGTCGTCGCCCATACCCATACCGCTGGTCTGGTCGTTGTTGTTGTTTTTGTGTGAGCTACATGCAGCCACTGCGATAACTGGCAGTGCCAGCATTAAGCCTTTCAGCACTTTATTCAGTTGCATTTCTACAATCCTATTATTGTTTGCCATACATATTTATATGCATCACAGATACGGCGACCAGGCAGGTGATTTTACCTGTCCATCAGTAGCCGGAAGACGCGCTTTGAAACGTCCGTCAGTCGACACCAGCTGCAGAACAGATCCCATGCCCTGAGTAGCGCTGTAGATAACCATTGTGCCATTTGGTGCCAGACTTGGCGTTTCATCCAGGAACGTGTCCGTTAATTGTTGAACGGCTCCCGTTTCCAGATCTTGTCTGGCGATATGTTGTGCACCACCGTTGGTGCTAACCATCACCAGAGATTTTCCATCGGTGCTTACATCGGCGTTCTGGTTCTGAGAGCCTTCCCAGGTCAGACGCTGCGGCGCGCCGCCGTTTACACCAATTTTATAAATTTGCGGACGACCAGCCTGATCCGAGGTATAAGCCAGCGTCTGGCTGTCCGGGAACCAGGTCGGTTCAGTACTGTTGTAGCGTCCATCGGTAATCTGGCGGATCTGACCTGAACCTAAGTCCATCACGTAAAGATTCATGCTGCCCGATTTCGACAAAGTGAAAGCCAGCTTGCTGCCGTCAGGCGAGAAGGCAGGCGCGCCGTTGTGACGAGGGAAAGAGGCAACCTGACGGATAGCGCCGTTTGCCAGAGTCTGGATCACCAGCGCCGATTTGCCACTCTCAAACGTGACGTAGGCCAGCTTGCTGCCGTCTTTCGACCACGCCGGAGACATCAGCGGCTCAGGAGAACGATGCACCACAAACTGGTTATAACCGTCATAGTCGGAAACACGCAGCTCATACGGGAACTGTCCGCCGTTAGTCTGTACCACGTAAGCGATACGGGTACGGAACGCACCTTTAATGCCGGTCAGCTTTTCAAAGGCTTCATCACTGGCCGTATGCGCGGCATAGCGCAGCCACTGTTTAGTCACTTTGTACTGATTCTGCGCCAGCACGGTACCCGGATTCCCGGAGGTATCCACCAGCTGGTAAGAAACGGTATAACTCCCGTCTGCGCCAGGCTGGATCTGTCCGACTACCACGGCATCAATACCCAGTGCGGTCCAGGCAGCAGGCTGAACTTCTGCGGCGGTACCAGGCTGCTGTGGCAGACGAGCGCGATCCAGCGGATTGAACTTGCCGCTGTTGCGTAAATCTGCCGCCACGATGCCGCCAACATCTTCCGGAGCCGCGCCCGGGCCAGCCCATTTAAACGGGACGACCCCAATAGGCCGCGCCGTATTGACGCCCTGGGTAATTTCAATACGAACTTCTGCATGCGCCATAGCGACAAACAGCATCAGGAAACTTATTGCTACACGTAATGCCTGCTTCATCTTCTCTCCCTTACCTGAACGCTACGTCCACGATAATTAGCAGTGTTTCAACAAACCAATGGTGCATCTATAGAGTACGGCAAGTTGACCATAGTTCAACCTGCCGCTTTCTGGCATATTCTTACAACTAATCTTACGGTTTGAAGATTAACGTCGCCTCTTTTACCGCCTGATAAACATCCGTGCTTGGCGGTTTCGGGATCCTCGCCATGCGGGCGGCGTTGATAGCAGCCTGACACAGCGCCGGATCGCCGCCTGCTGGCGTAGCCGAAATCAACAATCCGTCCGGTGCCAGCTTGATATGCACGTTGCAGGTGCGCCCTTTAAACGTATCCGCGTCATAAAACTTGCGCTGGATAGCGCTCTGTACCAGGCCCAGATAGCTGTCGATAGCGGCGCCGGAAGCGCCTGACTTCTTCTGGTTGCCCTGCCCCGCCGCACCCGCACCGCCGGTCTTGCCTTCTTTCGGCGCATTTTTGCCGGAAGTCAGCCCGCCCAGCAGATCGTTGACGTCGCTGCTTTCTTTAGCAGCTTCTCCTGCGGCTTTTTTCTTCGCGTCGGCAGCGGCTTTCGCTTTTGCAGCCGCATCTGCTTTGGCTTTTGCCGCGGCTTCCGCTTTGGCTTCCGCTTTGGCTTTTGCCGCCGCTTCGGCTTTCTCTTTGGCTGCTTCGGCGGCTTTCTCTTTGGCTGCCTCGGCGGCTTTCTCTTTGGCTGCCTCGGCGGCTTTTTCCTTCGCTGCCTCAGCCGCCTTTTCTTTCGCTTCTTTCGCCTGCTGCGCCGCTTTCTCTTTGGCTTCTTCGGCGGCCTGTTCTTTCGCCGCCTTCGCGTCGGCAGCAACCTGAGCTTTTGCATCGGCCTGCGCTTTGGCTTTCGCCTCCTGCGCGGCCTTCACTTTAGCCGCCTGCGCGGCCGCGGCCGCTTTTTCTTCTGCTTCTTTTTTGGCATCCGCTGCGGCTTTTTTCGCTTCGGCTTCCGCTTTTTTCTGCGCGTCCGCGGCCGCTTTGGCCTGTGCATCGGCCTGCGCTTTGGCATCCGCCTGGGCTTTGGCTTTCGCTTCTGCCGCCGCAGCCGCTTTAGCATCTGCCTGCGCTTTCGCTTCTGCTTTAGCCTGCGCCGCTGCCTGTTTCTGCTGCTCGGCCGCCTGCTTTGCCGCTTCTTCAGCTTTTTCCGCTTTTTGCTGTTCCGCGGCCTGCTTCGCCGCTTCTTCTGCTTTTTTCTGTTCCGCCGCTTCCTGCTGTGCCTGCAGCCGCTCTTTTTCGAGCGCTTTCAGACGTTGCTGTTCCGCGGCCTGCTTCTGCTGAAGTTCTTCCGCCTGCTGCTTCGCCTGTTTCTGGCGCTGCTGCTCGGCGCGTTGGCTGTCGCTCTGCTGATTCTGTTGGCGGTTATACTGCTCTACGATAGCACCAGGATCGACCATGACGGCATCAATGTCGCTGCCCCCGCCGCCGCCGCTGCTGGCGTCGATATGTTCGTCAAACGAGCTCCAGATCAGTAATCCAATCAAAAAGATATGCAGGATGACTGAAACAATGATGGCGCGTTTTAACTTATCGTTCTGTTCGGTTACCTTCGACACTTTCGATTCCCAAAAACGGTCCGAAATTAAATCGGCTGCGTCATTAATCCGACCGATTTCACGCCCGCCTGATGCAGCAGGTTGAGCGCCTTGATGATCTCATCGTAAGGCACCTCTTTCGCGCCGCCGATCAGAAACACCGTCTTCGGATTAGCTTCAATGCGGCGCTGCGCCTCGGCGACGACCTGCTCCGGCGGCAGCTGCTCCATGCGATCGTGATCGACCACCAGGCTGTATTGTCCGACGCCCGCCACTTCCACAATTACCGGCGGGTTATCGTCGCTGGAGACCGTTTTGGAATCCGTTGCGTCCGGCAGATCCACCTCTACGCTCTGAGTGATGATCGGTGCCGTCGCCATAAAGATCAGCAGCAGTACCAGCAGAACGTCGAGCAGCGGAACAATATTGATTTCGGACTTCAGGTCGCGTTTACGGCGACCGCGCGTTCTGGCCATAGGTCACTCCTACCTGCTGTTCTCGCTGGAGAAAGCCTGACGGTGCAGAATAGCGGTGAACTCTTCCATAAAGTTATCGTAATTCTGCTCCAGCTTGTTTACGCGCTGGTTGAGGCGGTTATAGGCCATGACCGCCGGAATAGCAGCGAACAGACCGATAGCGGTCGCGATCAGCGCTTCAGCAATACCCGGCGCAACCATTTGCAGCGTGGCCTGTTTCACCGCGCCCAGCGCGATAAAAGCGTGCATGATGCCCCAAACCGTACCAAACAGACCGATATAAGGACTGATGGAGCCGACCGTGCCCAGGAACGGAATATGGTTTTCCAACGCTTCCAGCTCACGGTTTAGCGAAATGCGCATGGCACGCGTGGCGCCTTCAACGACCGCTTCCGGCGCATGGTTGTTAGCCCGGTGCAGGCGCGCAAACTCTTTAAAGCCCGCGTAGAAAATTTGTTCGGAACCGGCCAGTTCATCACGGCGCGCCTGGCTTTCCTGATAAAGACGCGACAGCTCAATACCCGACCAGAATTTGTCTTCAAATGCGTCAGCTTCACGGCCTGCTGCATTCAGAATACGGGTGCGCTGAATAATAATTGCCCAAGAGGCAATGGAAAAGCCAATCAAAATCAACATGATAAGTTTGACCAGAAGGCTCGCCTTCAGGAACAAATCAAGAATGTTCATGTCAGTCACTGCTTGAACTCCGCGACAATAGACTTGGGAAGCGCAATGGGCTTCATCAGATGTGGATTGATGCAGGCGATCAGGACTTCCGCTTCATTCAGCGTCCGGCCTTCTGCATTAACAATACGTTGTGCGAATGTCATGGTCGTTCTGGTCATGTTGACGACCTCGCTCTGCACCTCAAGAAGTTCATCAAGACGTGCGGCAGCCAGGTAATCAACCGTGAGACGACGCACGACAAAACCGACCTGCTGTTCCAGCAGCGTTTGTTGACTAAAATGGTGCTGGCGCAGCATCTCGGTTCGTGCCCGTTCATAAAAAGCGACATAGCTGGCGTGGTAAACCACACCACCGGCATCGGTGTCTTCATAGTAGACACGCACCGGCCATCGAAAAAGCATTGTACTCACTCTACATCCCGGTATAACTTTTTAAACGTTGCTACTATACGCAAGAGCATACGCCTTTGGAATGGATTGCCAGAGGCTAAACAAAATAATTATCCTGCGGAAACACTTGTGCGGATTTAAAGTGAAAACTTAAACATTTACTGACATAACTCAGGGGAAATAAAACCGGGGTTGACGAAGGCGTATGACGACAGCGTGAGATAAAAACGGACCGGCGCACCGGTCCATTCTCCTCCCACCTTTTTAAGGCAGGAAACGGGCATTTCTAATCGTTTTTATCGAGATGCTCAATAGCCAGCGCGGTA
>DOOK01000145.1 GCA_003512805.1 Erwinia sp.
TGGTGCCTTTGCCATTGGTACCGGCGACGGTAAAAACAAACGGAGCAGGTTTAAGAAGGTCTAGCCGTGCGGCGACGCGCTGAACGCGCGCCAGCCCGAGTTCGATAGCCTGAGAATGCAAATTCTCAAGATAATGAAGCCACGTGACCAGAGGCGACGTGGCTTGAGGAAGAGTATCCATGTATCCCGTTCACAAGTTACGGTTCATTGGTGAAAGGGCGACGGGCGCCCTTTCGGTCATCGGTCAGGCTTCAGGGCCTTGCGGCGCCTCTTCTACCTCTTGCACCCGCTCTTCCTGCGGCTGTGGCAGATTCATCATCTTCGCCAGCACGCAGGCAAGCTTGAAGCGCATTACCGGACGACGCACGATCATATCGATAGCGCCTTTTTCGATCAAAAACTCGCTGCGCTGGAAGCCCGGCGGCAGTTTTTCACGCACGGTCTGCTCGATAACGCGCGGGCCGGCAAAGCCGATCAGCGCTTTAGGCTCAGCAATGTTCAGATCGCCGAGCATCGCGAAGCTGGCGGAAACGCCGCCCATGGTCGGATCGGTCAATACTGAGATATAAGGCAGACCGCGTGCCTGCATTTTCGCCAGCGCGGCGCTGGTTTTTGCCATCTGCATCAGCGACATAAGCGCTTCCTGCATACGAGCACCGCCGGAAGCGGAGAAACAGATCAGCGGACAATTGTCTTCCAGCGCCTGCTCAACGGCACGCACGAAGCGGGCACCCACGACGGAGCCCATGGAGCCGCCCATAAAGGTGAACTCAAATGCGGCTGCCACAATCGGCATCCCGTGCAGCGTCCCTTTCATCACGATCAGCGCGTCTTTCTCGCCGGTATCTTTCTGCGCCGCGACCAGACGGTCCTTGTACTTTTTGGAATCCCGGAACTTGAGCACATCTTTCGGCTCCAGCTCGCTGCCCAGTTCGATCATCGAACCTTCGTCCAGCAGACTGTGCAGACGGTCACGTCCGTGCATGCGCATGTGGTGATCGCATTTCGGGCAAACTTCCAGATTGCGTTCCAGCTCGGCGCGGTAGAGAACCTGGCCGCAACTGTCGCATTTGGTCCAGACGCCTTCCGGAATGCTGGCTTTGCGCGAGGGGGTGATTGTGCTCTTGTTGAGAATCTTTTCAATCCAGCTCATTGATGACCTGTTATGTTGTTTATTGTGCTAAATCAGATACTTAACACAGATTATCGCCTGAGAATTAGGCGGTATTACACCATAAAATGCCCCATCGCGCTACAAATTCATCAACGGCTTACCGGCGGCCGGAAAGGAATATTTTGTCGCCGCTCAAGCGCTTATCTGCCCGGCCTGCGGTCAGCATCCGGCTGCTGGCGCTGACAGCCGTTCTGACTCTCCCTTGATCCATTAAGCTTGTTTACCGGCCGACGCGTGGTGAGAGCGCAAAAGAGCGGCACAATGCTGTCCGGTATCAGACAGGTTCATTCCCTTTCGCGGAAGTTTTTATTTTTTCCATTCCGCCAGCCGCTACAAAGGAGAATAACATTTCCCTCTGATTTATAAGCATTTTTCCTCCTATTTGCATTGCCTTTCCTTTCACGCCGTATTCAGCGCCCTGGCCTGCACGAGGCATCCTTTTAAAAAAGTGCTGTTGGTAACGTCAGCCAGGCTGCGGATGGGCGACAAAATAAAAGTCCGGCAAATGCCGGACCAGAGGATAAAACAGAGTAGAAATGGAAGCTAAAAGGTCGACAGATTACTGCGATTTTTGCTGGCGCGCCGCGCGGCGATGGCGTAACACTTCCACTATGCCTGGCAAAACCGAAACCAGAATGATGGCGATAATCAGGTAATGCAGGTTTTGCTGGATCGCGGGCAGATTGCCAAAAAAGTAGCCTGCATAAGAGAACAGCACCACCCAAAGCACGCCACCCGCTACGTTGAAGAGCGAAAAATGGCGATAGGACATTTTGCCCATGCCGGCCACGAACGGGGCAAAAGTGCGTACGATGGGCACAAAACGCGCCAGGATAATCGTCTTGCCGCCGTGGCGCTCATAGAACTGATGGGTTTTGTCCAGATAGCTGCGGCGGAAAACTTTTGAATTCGGATTGCTGAACAGCTTATTGCCAAACAGGCGTCCGATAGTGTAATTCACCGCATCGCCAAGGATAGCCGCCACGCAGAGCAGCAGCGCCATCACGTGGACGTTTAGCGCACTGTCTGGTATCGCTGCGAGCGCACCCGCCACAAACAGCAGCGAGTCGCCAGGCAGGAAAGGTGTGACTACCAGCCCCGTCTCGCAAAAAAGAATCAAAAACAAAATGGCATAAATCCAGATGCCATACTGTGCAACCATCGCCTGCAGATGCACATCAATGTGCAAAATAAAGTCGATGACGGTGTGAATCACTTCCATACAGATTCCTTAATGGGTTAATCCTCGAGGAACAGCGGTCCCATCGGCGGACGTGGTAAATTATAATGTTCCGGGTAATCGACCGCGACCAGATAAAGTCCTTCGGCCCGCGCTGTCGCTGCCGCCAGCGTGCGATCTTTCGCCGCCAGTAGCTCGGCCATCCAGCTTTCCTGCTGATTTCCACAGCCTATTTCCAGCAGGCTACCGACAATGTTGCGCACCATGTGATGCACAAAAGCATTGGCCTTAATATCCACCACCACATAAGCCCCGTGACGACTGACATTAAGGTGTATGACGTTGCGCCAGGGCGTGCGCGACTGGCACTGTACCGCGCGAAAAGAGGTAAAGTCGTTTTCGCCCAGCAGTGCCTGCCCTGCCCGCTGCATTTTTTCCACGTCCAGCGGATGGTAAAAATGCGTTACGCCACCGTGCAAAATGGCCGGACGCAGGCGCCGGTTATAGATGATGTAACGATAACGCCGCGCCGTGGCGCTGAAACGCGCGTGGAAATCTTCCGCAACCGGCTTCACCCAACGCACGGCGATGTCATCCGGCAGATTGGCATTAACGCCCAGCGTCCAGGCAGCGTCCTTGCGCAGCGAGGTGGTTTCAAAGTGCACTACCTGACCGGTACCGTGCACGCCTGCATCGGTCCGGCCCGCGCAAAACACGACCACTGGATGATCGGCGACTTTAGAGAGGGCTTTTTCCAGCTTCTCCTGCACGCTCCTGACTTCCTGCTGGCGCTGCCAGCCGTAATAGCGGCTGCCGTCATACTCAATGCCCAGCGCCAGCCTGTACGTTTCTGCCACCGACATTACCAGAAGTACTCCTGTACCAGCTTCTCAGCGGTTTTCACCGCCATCAACGCGCCGCCAAAGCGCACGTTGTCTGCGACCGACCAGAACTGCAGCATCTCCGGGATGCCATAGTCGTTGCGTACGCAGCCCAGGCTGAGCTGCGCGTTACCGGACGCATCGCCAACCTGAGTCGGATAGTCGTCTTCTTCGGCAAGGGCGATATCTTCCGCCTGCATCAGCGCTTCGCGCGCTTCTTCCGCCGACATCGGACGCAGGTTTTCGACGTGCACAATTTGCGCATTACCGTAAAAAACCGGTGCCTGAACAGTGGTTACCGAGATCGGCAGCCCTTCATCCTGCAGCACTTTGCGCACCTGATCGATCAGGCGACGCTCCTGCAACACGCTGCCTTCTGCATCCGGCAGCAGCGGCAACATGTTGAAAGCCAGCTGACGGCCAAAAAAGTTCTCTTCCGCCGGCATGCCGTTCAGCAGCCGCGCGCTTTCGCCTGCCAATGAGTCCACGGCCGCCTTGCCGTGCGCCGAAGCAGCAATCAGGCTGGTCACCTGCAAACGGCCCAGGCCCGCCTGATCCACCAGCGGCTTGATGGCGCAGAGCAGCTGGCTGGTGACGCTGTCGGCCACGCTGATGATATTGCGGTTGCGGTAGTCAGCCAGCGCCTGTGGATTGACATCCGGCACCACCAGTGGGACGTCCGGCTCCAGCGCGAAAAGATCGCTGCTGTCGATGACCAGGCAACCTGCGCTGGCAGCCTCTTCGGCATAGCGCGCCGAGGCTTCGCGACCGGCCGCGAAAAAGGCCAGCTGCACCTGCGACCAGTCGAACTCGCTGGCGTTATTGACCAGCAGCGTTCTGCCTTCAAAACGCAGGTTTTCGCCTGCGCTGCGTTCACTCGCCAGCAGATACAGCTCACCAACCGGGAACTGACGCTCGGCCAGTAAATCCAGTACTGCTCTCCCTACTGCGCCTGTCGCGCCCAATAGCGCAATGTTCCAGCCGTCAGACATGTTGGTTTACTCCAGATAATGTACATAAAAAACAGAGGGCGGTGACGACACCGCCCGACGATTCAGAATTGTTCGCAGCGGGCGGCACGTCCGAAGTCCGGACGTGCCGCCTGAAATTTTTAGCAATCCGCCTGCCAGAACGCGCTAAAACCCAGCGCCGACAGCAGCGTCGCGGTGCTCGTGTTATCGCACTGCACGCGCAAAGAGGACCATTCGCGGCGTTCCAGATAATTTTTGCGCAGGCGATCGAATTCGCCCGGCACGGCAGCCGCTTTTCGCAGCGGCGCGTCGTCGCGGCGCACATCATACACCAGATGCACCAGTCTTTTCAGCGTCGGCTGATCCAGCTCGCCACGCAGCGTTATCTGTCCGAATTCCGGCGCGGGCAGCAAAGTGTCCAGCGCCACCTGCTGCGGCTCGCCCAAAAACTGCGTCCAGGCTTCAAAGACCTGGGTAGTGCCACGCGCTTTCCCTTCCAGGGTGTAGCCGGCAATGTGCGCGGTCGCGATATCCACTTTCTCCAGCAGCGGCAGGGAAAGTGCCGGTTCCGGCTCCCAGACATCCAGTACCACGCTGAGATCGTGGCGCGTTTCCAGCACTTTCAGCAGCGCCTGATTGTCTACCACCGGCCCACGACAGGCATTGATCAGAATAGCGTTGGGCTTCAGTGCCAGCAGCAGCGTCTCGTTGGCCAGATGGAGCGTTTTATAGTTAC
>DOOK01000142.1:0-7156 GCA_003512805.1 Erwinia sp.
GAGTCACAAATACGGCGATCTGTGAAAAAAACCTATTCTTAACATCACGCGGGTGCGCTTTACTGCTGACTGCTGTTTCATTTTTGACGCTAATTATTAGCAAGGAAAAAGGCGAGGAAGAATTATGTTCGATGCCGCATCGTCTGGGGCAGACGCCGCCAGCGCTTCTGTCATTACTACCCGTCAACGGATCTGGGCTATCGTAGGCGCTTCTTCAGGTAACCTGGTTGAATGGTTTGATTTTTACGTCTATTCCTTTTGCTCGCTCTATTTTGCCCATATCTTTTTTCCTTCGGGCAATGCCACCACGCAGCTGCTGCAAACGGCAGGCGTATTTGCCGCCGGGTTTCTGATGCGTCCGGTCGGCGGGTGGCTGTTCGGTTATATTGGTGACAAGCATGGAAGGAAAACCTCCATGCTGATCTCTGTCTGCATGATGTGTTTTGGCTCACTGGTTATTGCCTGCCTGCCTGGCTACGCTACTCTCGGTGTTTGGGCTCCTGCGCTGTTGCTCCTGGCGCGCCTGTTTCAGGGATTATCCGTAGGCGGAGAGTATGGCACCAGCGCCACCTACATGAGTGAAGTGGCGATTGAAGGTAAAAAAGGTTTTTATGCCTCCTTCCAGTACGTCACGCTGATCGGCGGACAGCTTCTGGCCTTATTGACGGTGGTAGTCCTGCAGCAGATCCTGTCTGATGAGGATTTACGGGCATGGGGCTGGCGCATTCCTTTTGCCCTGGGCGCGCTGCTTGCCATTGTCGCGCTCTATTTGCGACGTTCGTTAAACGAAACCTCAGACAGAAAAAGCCGAACGCATCAGGATGCCGGATCGTTAAAAGGTCTCTGGAAACATCGTCGCGCCTTTATCATGGTATTAGGGTTTACCGCTGGCGGCTCGTTAAGTTTTTATACTTTCACAACCTACATGCAGAAGTACCTGGTGAACACCTCAGGAATGGATACGCGCAGTGCCAGCGTCGTCATGACGGCGGCACTTTTTATTTTTATGCTGATCCAGCCTTTGATCGGCGCGCTTTCTGATAAGATCGGCCGAAAAGGATCAATGCTGATCTTTGGTGGTCTGGCCGCGATCTGTACCGTGCCGATCCTGACAACGTTGCAAAATGTGCAAAACGGATGGGTGGCGTTCGCGCTGGTTATGCTGGCGCTGCTGATTACCAGTTTTTATACCTCAATCAGCGGCATCCTGAAGGCAGAAATGTTCCCGCCGGAAGTCCGTGCGCTGGGAGTAGGGCTTTCTTATGCGGTGGCTAATGCCTTGTTTGGTGGCTCGGCAGAATATGTCGCTTTGTCACTCAAAGCAGCCGGAGGCGAAGAGAAGTTCTTCTGGTATGTTTCCGCGATGGGCGCGGTGGCTTTCCTGGTGTCGTTGCTGTTGCATAAGAAAGGGAAGGGGATGACGCTTTAACGAGCCGTATTCCACAGAGCATAGCCGGTGGCGGCACCGGCTATATCCCAGCTGAAGTCTTTCCAGCTCCAGCCTGAGCCTGCTTCACGGCTGTCATAAAATTCCTTACCCGCGCCCAGACTGACGGAGAACAACAGGCCAAAGTTGCCGCTGTGGCTCTCATGCCAGTTTTGCCGTTCGCCGTAAGCGGCGCCCGCTGCTGAAAGAAAGGCGGAAGAAAAGAAATGTTCAGCTTTATCTTTACCTGTCCAGCCGTCATGCGCCATATGGCTACAGCCAGAACAGCAAAGCAGGATCAAAGGAAGCAAGCGCATAAAAAAAGCCCTGTATGACCGACAGGGCTTAGTATAGCTGGCTTACAGAATACGGCTGATGAGCCTGTCGATGCGGATACGTCGCAGCCGGCGGATCAGCTTTCTGACCTTGACCGGGTAGTCGGCAATACTTTCTAAATCGCGATAGTGCTGCACAATTGTCGTGTGCTCACGGATCAGCGCCAGCTCTTTCTCACGCTGCGCGGCCAGCTCCTGAAGCGGATCATGAATGAGCACGGCATTTTCCAAATCGAGGCGCCATGCGCGAGGATTCAGGTTATTACCGGTAACCAGCATCCACTCTTCATCTACCCACATCCCTTTTAAGTGATAGCTGTTTTCACCGTCTTTCCACAACCGCACGGTCAGCTGCCCGCTGGTAACGTAATACTGCAGACGGCTCAGAAAACGACGCAGGTTAATCTCATACAGATAAGGCAGTGCGCCAATAATTTTAAACGGCTGATCCTGGGGAATATAAAAATCATTTGCGGTCTTGTCGCCGACAATGATTTCAACGTCTTTTCCCCGGCGCAGCAGCCAGATAATGTTGCGTACCAGAATCGCAGGTAGGTTGAAGTAGGGCGTGCACAACGTCAGCTTCTGCTCGGCACACGGCATCAGATGATAGATGGTCTTATTCAGCAGGCTGCGCTTACCCAGGCCGACCAGCGGCGTGACCGCAAGCTGCTCGTTACCGGCATCGCCCTCAAAATCATAATCAAAACCACGCAGCTCCTGACGAAACTGGCGCGTTTCGTTCTTTATTTCAGGGCTTTTCGGGCGTTCGCGCTGGTCGAGCCGATGGACGGCTTCGGCCTGAATGAGATTGGTATCAATCCAGTTTAACAGCGTATCGGCCAGCGTAGGATTGGTTATCAGCTGATAACGATCGTAGCGATAGCGCTCATGTTGGTGAAGATAGACATCGTTCAGACTCGCACCGGTATACAGTAGCGTATCGTCAATGACCGATCCTTTCAGGTGCAGCACGCCCAGCGCTTCACGGGTATTCACCGGCACGCCGTAAACTGGGATAGCGATAGTGGGGTTTTGCTCGGCCATCTCGCAATACCAGTCCGCATTGGTTGCGCCGCGAGAGGCACCGATACGGCCTCGCTGCGCGCGATGCCAGTCAACTAAAATACGGATATCCAGTTCAGGCCGCAGGCGTTTCGCTTCATATAGCGCGGAAAGAATGGCTCGCCCGCCATCATCGTTTTCCAGATAAAGGGCCACAAGGCAGATACGTTTTGTCGCCGAAGCGATTTTTTCCAGCAGCGTTTGGCGGAAATCGGCAGGCGTATACAGCGTGGTAAAATCGGCAACCGACTGAGACAGTTTTGGCAGTTGCGCAAGGTGCTGTTGGTGCTTATTACGTTTGAATTTAGACAGCATCACAGTGCGTTTCTTCTCTGTTCATGGAATAGCCTTTTGCCTTAAAATCATCGCCATAACCGCTAATGTTACCATTAGTCGGGCGAGTTGTGGGCAGTTTTACGTTTCCAGACATTAACGGTTCTCCTGTAGCGTCAGGGAGAGCGCGACAATCCCGTCCTCAAGCTGGATATCCACGGTAAATCCCAGCTTACGCGCCAGCGCTATCATGCCCCGATTGTTTGGCATCGTGATGCCGTTGAGCTTTAGCAAACCATGCTGACGGGTATAGTCGATCATTTTTTCCAGCAGTTGACGGCCGAGGCCCAGCCCTTTCAAATCCGATCGTACCAGCACCGAAAACTCGGCATCCAGATTGTCGGCATCTGAAATAGCGCGGGTGACGCCTACGATCTCGTGCCGTCTTACCGCGACGATCGCCATCTCCCGATCGTAGTCGATCTGGGTCATGTTAGCCAAATCATCATGTGTGAACTCATTGATCTCGCTGAAATAGCGATAATAGAGATCTTCTTTCGTCACCTGAGCGATGAATTGCTGTAGCAGCGGCTCATCTTCCGGCAGGATAGGACGAAACAGCAGCGGTTCGCCGTTTTTTAGCTGCGCCTGCTCTTCCAGCTGGTGGGGATAGGGGCGGATAGCCAGGCGCGCCTCGGGATCGCCTTCAAAGGGCGCCAGCTGCATGGTGACATCCAGCAGCGAAAAGGTTTCGCCTGCCGCCAGCAAAGGATGAATATCGAGTCGCCTGATCTCCGGACAGTCCACTATCAGGTTAGATACCTGCACCAAAACCCGGCTGAGGCCCGAAATATCCAACGGAGAAAGCGCGCTGCGCCCGCGTATCTTGCCATTTTTAATGGCCTGAATAATTAAATAGCGTGCGAGCGCCATGTTCAGCGGCGGTAAAGCCACGGCGGCTTGACGTTCCGCCTGCCATTCGATTCCGCCTTCGCCCAGCATGATTACCGGCCCAAAAACGGGATCCTGTTCCATCACGATGCGCAGCTCTTGAGCGCCAGCACGGTTGGCCATACTCTGTACCACCAGCCCGTCAATACGTGCCTGCGGCCAGGCGAGTTTAACGCGATCGATAATGGCTTCCGCGGCCTGTTGCACTTCACCAGCCGAGCGCAGATAGAGCATGACGCCCTGGACTTCCGATTTATGCGGGATATCGGGAGAACGCAGCTTAAGCGCTACCGGATAGCCTGCCTGGCTGGCTATCTGCACCGCCTCTGTGCTGTCACGGGCGATCCAGGTCGGCAGCGTCGTTAAGCCATAAGCCTGTAAAATACCCTGAACTTCATGCGTATCCAGCGTGGTCTCGCCCTCTTTTAGCGCCTGACGGATCAGCTGGTGAGCCTCTGCCGTATCGGTGGCCAGATCGGCCGGGAGCGCAGGCGTTTCGCGCAGCTGCTTCTGATTACGACGATACTCCACCATATGCATAAACGCGGTAATCGCTCCTTCCGGGGTACGATAGGTTGGAATGCCAGCTTCGCTGAAGTAGCGGCGTGCTTCAGGCGCAGAGAACTCGCCGCACCAGTTGGTCAGTAAAGTAACCTGTTTTGCACGCGGGTGTTTTGCCACCCCTTCTATCAGGCGTTGCGCGGTGAGCGTGGCAGGCGCAACGGCGCTGGGCGCGTAGATTACCAGCAGGGCGTCGATATCGTGGCTGTCCAACAGTAATGATACTACCTGTTGATAGCGTTCCGCGGTGGCATCATCTTTCAGATCGAGGGGGTTGCCAGCCAGACAGTCGGGCGGTAACTGATTTTGCAACGCCGCCGTTAACGCCTCGCTGAGCTTCGCCAGTTTGCCGCCGCGCGCATCCAGCGCATCCAATGCCAGCGCGGCAGGCGCAGCGCCGTTGCTGATAACCATCAACCGCTCGCCGCGCAGTGGACGCATATAGCTGAGCGTTTCCACAGCGGAAAAGAGCTCGTGCATATCCTGTACCCGCAGCAGGCCCGCACGCTGGATCGCCGCATCCCAGGCCCCGTCCATACCGCCGGGCGCACCCAACAGCTGACGTGCCTGCTCTGACCGACCGCTCTTAATCACCAGCACTGGTTTGTTTCTGGCAGCACTACGGGCTGCAGAGACAAAGCGACGCGCGTCGCTCAACTGTTCCAGACAGAGCAGAATGGCGCTGGTTTTACCGTCGCGCGCCAGAAAATCGAGCAAATCGTCCACGTCGATATCCAGACTGTCGCCGAGGGCAATAAACCAGGAGAAGCCCAGCTGGCGCTGTTGCGCCCAGTCCAGAATGGTATTAGAGACGGCAGCAGACTGCGAAATAAACGCCAGCCTGCCCTGATAAATAGGCACGGGTGAAAAGCTGGCATTCAGTCCCTGCCAGGGCGCAAGCAGCCCCAGACTGTTAGGTCCGAGCAGGCGGATCTGCCACCGGCTGGCGCACTGGCGTAATTCATCACGCTGGCTGGCCGGCGAAGAGAGAACGATACAGGCTTTGCAGCCGCGCTCGCCCAGAGCCTGAAGCAGGGCAATGTTATGACGGCTATGCGTACAAATCACCGCCAGATCGGGCGCAAAAGGCAGGCTGGCGACATCGGGCCAGGCCATTACGCCGCATACTGCCTGATACCTGGGCGTGACTGGCAGAACGGAACCGCTAAATCCGCCTGCCAGCAGATTACGCATCATCAGATAACCTGCGCGCTCCGGGCGCGGGGAAGCGCCGATTACCGCGATAGACTTGGGACGTAACAGCGCTTCCAGGCCTCGTTGACTCATAGCCGTCTCCTGTGCAGAAAAAGTGAGTTTAACGCTAACTGGCGTTCATTACCGCCGTTGAGCCGCCGGTTTTGTAAAATCATCGGTGGCGATCTAAAAGAAAGGAAGAAGGTGTTTGCGCGACGCGCTTTTTCTCCTCAACGTAGCAGGCGTCAAAACCAGATGACCTGTCGCTAACAGGGCTGCCGGGCCTGACCGGCTGTAAGAACAGGGGCAGGCTTCGGACTTGCCACGTTTTACGTCGTGACAAGCTTCGCCGCTCGTCAACGGGGAGCAGGGGCTTGAGCTGGACTCGCCACGTTTTATGTCGTGACAAGCTTCGTTCGCTCGTTAACGGAGCAGCAGGCGCGTCAACCGGAGGCGGGATAACATGAGTGAATTTTCGATTAAAAAGCGGCAGCGGACGCGCGGCCGCCCATTTTTACTCGTCCGACGCCTCGGCCACGCTTAGCTGATGAGACGGATGATGCGGTTTCCCGGCCAGATAGCGCTGACGGAACAGATCGAAGTGCCGGAACAGCGCCGTGCCTGCCGCGGTATCCCCTGACTGAAGCAACAATTCCGCAGCGACTTCGGCCGTACAATGCTGACCGTCACCGTGCGACTCGCGCAATTGATAATTAGACGGGCGGCTGAGCGTTAACGACATCACTGGCAGCGCATCCAGCCATGGGCTTTTGCGAAACATCTTGCGTGCTTCGGTCCATGTACCGTCAAGCATAATAAAGAGCGGAGGCTTACCGTTGATCGGAGGCGAGTTTATCACCGGCCGATCCGCATCAGCGTAGGACTCCGGGAACACCACCAGAGGCTGTACGTCGGGATTTTTTACCGCCGCCAGCAGCCGGGGATCGGGGTCGGTGCGCGACCAGCCAAAAGCCTGCGTATTCGGCAGAATATCGGCAATCAGGCGTCCCGTATTGCTGGGTTTCATTGGCTCGCTGTCAAACATCACCAGACAAAAACGGCTACGCGCGGCGACCGGTTGTAAGGTGTCGCACAGACAGTTCTTTTTTGGCAGCAGGCAGCGCTGGCAACGAGGAATGCGGTTGCCACGAGCAAGAAAGGGGCGGGTAGCACGGGCGAGGCGCTCGGCACGCAGGCGAAGAACGGCGTTTTCGATCATAGGAATTTATCTGGGGAAAAAGCCATTCTGGCAGAAAAGCGCGAAAAACAGTAGTGGTCAGGCGTGCCTGACCACCAGCGACTCAGAGGTTTTCGTCCAGCCACTCGTTAAAGGGAGCTTTAGGCATTGCGA
>DOOK01000142.1:7249-8711 GCA_003512805.1 Erwinia sp.
TAGGCATTGCGCCGCTGAGCATATCCACCATCTGGCCCTGCTTAAAAATCATAATGGTCGGGATACTGCGGATGCGGAAACGTGCACCGAGCTCCTGCTCTGCTTCGGTATCCACCTTCAGGAAGCGAACCTGACCGGCGCGTTCCTGCGCAACATCTTTGTAGACCGGCGCAAAGTTAACGCAGGGGCCGCACCATGGCGCCCAGAAGTCCACCACTACCGGCAAATCGTCCTGCAGGTATTTATCCAACGTGGCAGTCGTGGCGTTAACGACCTCGCCATCGAAAAGCTCATCGCCGCAGCGGCCACATTTCGCGCCGTCTTCAATACGTTCCGGCGGCACGCGGTTGGTTGCCTGGCATGAAGCACAAACCGTATTCATGATACACCTCGGTAATATCAGTAAGTGTGCACTTACTTTGTTATGATTAAGTAGCGGTAATTATGGTTCGGCTTTGCTTCAGCAACAAAGAGATTTATTAAATGGGTACAATAGGCCGTAACTCACGCGTTTTCCGCTGTTGTTAAGGTCGGCGCAGCACGGAAACGCGCCTTTAGCGGGAAGTTAATAGCTAAGCGGTGCCACATCAGGTAATCTGCGCGCTTCGCGCTCAGCCAGGTGGAGGGAAAATGAACGACGAATTTAAAGGTAAAAGCGGTAAAGTCAAAGTGATGTATGTCCGCGGTGATGATGAGAGCAGCAGCCGCACGGGAAATCCCCGTACCGGTAAAGGCGCGCCTCGTCCGGACGGCGATCGCCGTTCTTCACGTAACACAGAAAGTAAGCCGCGTGGCGGGCGCGATCGCGACGTAGAAGGCGGTTCGCCGTGGCGCACGGTTTCCCGCGCGCCGTCTGCGGTAGATGACAAGCCCGATCACGGTGGCATCGGCGGCAAAAGCGGTATCGATCCGGAGCAGATCCGCCGGCAGCGTAACGAAGAGACGCGCGTATATGGCGAAAATGCCTGTCAGGCGCTGTTCCAGAGCCGTCCCGACTGCATCGTTCGCGCCTGGTTCGTCCAGAGCGTGACGCCACGTTTTCGCGATGCCCTGAAGTGGATGGCCGCTAATCGCAAAGCCTACCACGTGGTAGACGATGCAGAGTTGGCGAAAGCATCCGGCACCGAGCATCACGGCGGCGTTTGCTTCCTGATCAAAAAGCGTCCCGGCATTCAGGTTCGCGAGTGGCTGGCTAACGCGCCAGAGAAAGATTGTGTGCTGGCGCTGGAAGATATCGGTAACCCGCATAACCTGGGTGGCATCATGCGCAGCTGCGCGCACTTCGGCGTGAAAGGGCTGTTGGTGCAGGATGCTTCACTGCTGGAATCTGGCGCAGCGGTTCGCACGGCGGAAGGCGGCGCGGAACACGTGCAGGCTATCAGCGGCGAAAGCTTTGCTGAAGGTCTGGATGCGTTTCGCCGTGCCGGTTATGCCATTGTGACCACTTCCAGCCATCAGGGCG
>DOOK01000141.1:0-6029 GCA_003512805.1 Erwinia sp.
TATCGTTAATAGCGTTATTGGCGCGGACGCTGACGGTTTCGCTGGTCTGTTCAAATCCTTCGCTGACATGACGGAAGGCATCCGTCAGTTCGCCCTCGCTCATCTCACCATCCATGCGCTCGCCATTGAGCGTGGCTACCGCCAGCAAAAAAGCCAGACGTTCGGTAGGCAACGAGACGGAAAAATCATTTTTTCGCGCCCAGGCAACCAGCTCCGGTACTGTCTGGGAAAATTCACTCATGCTTCGTCCTTTATGGGCTTCCGCGCTGTTACGTGGATATAGCGACCCAAACTTAAAAATGGCTCCTGGCGGCAGAAGCGCTTTTCCAGCGCCAGGATCTCGTCAAATCGTTCTGTTTGCTTGTGCTTATCGCGCATATAGTCGTGAAAGACGCGCACGCCAGCTTTGCTTTCAACCGTGAAGCCGATATCAGCCAGCCAGCGGTAGACCTGCTCCGGATCGCGCGGGTAATCCGGCGACAGCGTTTTACGTTTACGCTTGCGTAAATCGGCCTGCATATAGCCAAAATTGCCCAGTACCAGCGTCTGCATCATCAGCCCGTTGAGGTTGTAAAACATCAGCGAGAGCACGCCGCCGGGCGCCAGCGTATCGTAAAGCGCGGCCAGCACCGCTTCCGGCTCGGCTACCCATTCAAGCACAGCGTGGAACAATACCAGATCAACAGGCTGAACCAAATGCTGACCGACTTCCTGCGCGCTGATTTGTCTGAATTCCATGTGGTCGCTCACACCTTGTTCGCTGGCGTTAAGGCGCGCGCGCTGCAGCATCTCTTCCGATAAATCACAAAGCAAAACCTGATGGCCAAGACTGGCCAGCCCGCAGCTGATTTGGCCTTCCCCGCCGCCCGCGTCCAGCACGTTCAGCGGTCTGGACGGCAGCGTGGCCAGAATCGCTTCCAGCTCCTGCCAGGCAATGGCCTGGCGAATGCGGCCTTTGGTGGTACCGTAGATATTCTGCGAAAATTTTTCCGCGATATCATCAAAGTTGCGATCCTGCATAAGCGGGCTCCGGGCTGGGCAAAAGGGTGAATCCGGCGGCTATTTTGGCATACACTGCGGGAGAATGAACCTTTCCGTCACTGCTTCGCTTTCGGGTGGCGTTTTTTCGGACAAAAGGAAGCTACTTTTATGCTTTTTACGCTTAAAAAAGCGATTGGCGGCCTGCTGCTGCCCTTGCCGCTGCTGTTGTTAGTCATGGCGGTTGGACTTTTCCTGCTCTGGTGCAGCCGCTGGCAAAAAACCGCGAGAATTATACTCTCTTCCACCTGGCTAATCTTGTTATTGATCAGCCTCCAACCTGTCGCCGACGGTCTGCTGGCGCCTGTTGAAGACCGCTTCTCTACGTGGCATGGCACTCAGAAGGTAGATTATATCGTGGTGTTAGGCGGTGGCTATACGTGGAATCCGCAATGGGCACCAGGATCGAATATGATTGGTAATAGCTTGCCAAGGCTGGTGGAAGGGATCCGCTTGTGGCGTGAAAATCCCGGCTCGACGCTGATTTTTACCGGCGCGGCCGCGCAGAGTAATCCTGTCAGCTCGGCGGAAGTAACAGCAAGAGTGGCCCAGTCTTTAGGCGTACCGCGCAGCAGCATGATTACGCTGGATAAGCCACGTGATACCCGCCAGGAGGCGACAGAAGTGGCAAAAGTGGTCGGTCATCGCCCCTTCCTGCTGGTTACCTCCGCGTCGCATCTGCCGCGCGCAATGGTATTTTTTCAGCAGCAGGGACTGGATCCGCTGCCCGCTCCGGCTAATCAGCTGGCGATCGCTTCCCCGCTGAACCCCTGGGAAAAAGTGCTGCCTTCCTCACTGTGGCTCGGTCACAGCGAGCGCGCCATTTATGAAACGCTGGGTCGGTTATGGCAAAAAATCACCGAGCCCTCACTCGAGCCAGGGCAACAGGGAGCGAGCCGCTAAGTCGAAGCGGGCCCGGTTGAAACAACCGGAGTGGATCAGCCGGTCCGCTTCTTCCCACACCGTATAAAGCCAGCGCCTGGCGATAAAACCTTCTGCCACGGGCGCCTGCTGGAGATAGCGAAACAGCAGCTCTTCCGCCTGACCTTCATCGCTCAGCCGGAAAAGTTCATATTCACGCGGCGCCCAGAGCATTCTGCCGGGATTGATCATTGACAGCAGTTGGTCGCTCCAGGCTTCCTTCAGCATATTGCTGAGCGACAGGTTGCCATGAACCAGCACGCAGGGATCGTCGAAATCGGTAAAAAGCGAGCAGAGATTCTGGCGGCAGCGAAAGAGAAAGCGGTGATCCTCCATTGTCAGCAGCTCCGGGCGCATATAGCCCAGGGTTGACCACAGCACTTCCACCCGCTGTTTGTACCAGGCGGGCCAGTTATTCTCCTGCGTGCTGTCTACTGTCCCAACCAGACCGTGGCTGTCGATCCGATGCCAGGCCAGCAGTGCGGCGACGATCTGCTCCTGCAGTTGCTGCCAGCGAGACGGCGTGCGGGTTGGTGCTTCAACCGAAACGCCGCCCATGCGCTCAATCAGCAGGATCTCATGCTGCGGGGGCAGCTGGCTGACAATCATTCCATATACCGCGGGCATGCGTACGGTGCTCTCGCGCGCCAGCATGGAGAGCTTGTAGGCTTCCTGCGAGGCTATCCCTTTGGTATTGAAGTATTTGGCCATCAGCGGCAAAGAGTGCCCCTTGCCGTCGTAGAGCGAATACAGACTGGCATAAGGCTGTTCACTGATGCATTCGAGACGGCTTAGCGTCTCACCCAGCACTATCGAAAGTTCTGAACGAAGATGTTCCATCTGCTGCTCCTAATCGCAAGCGAGGCCGGATAGCTGTCTTTTTCCTGGTTATAGCAAGAAGCAGAGAAACAGGGCCGTGGTCGGCCCTGAAAATATTTACTGCATGGCCGCGCGCACGCGTTCCAAATCTTCCGGCGTATCAACGCCAGCGCCCGGAACAATCTCGGCCACGTCAACGTGAATTTTTTCGCCATACCACAGAACCCGCAGCTGTTCGAGCAGCTCAATCTGCTCCAGCGGACTCGGCTCCCAGCTAATGTACCGGCGGACAAAACCGGCACGATAGCCGTAAATGCCGATATGGCGCAGGAAATGATCGCCAATTGTTTGTTGAGAGACGGCAAACCGCTCACGGTCCCAGGGAATGGTCGCGCGCGAAAAGTAGAGCGCGTTGCCCTGCGCATCCCTGACCACCTTGACAGCGTTAGGGTTAAACGCTTCTTCTGCTGACTCGACAGGCACCGCCAGCGTAGCCATCCCGACACGGCTTTTCGCCAGGTTATCGGCCACCTGACGAATGATGACCGGTGGGATCATCGGCTCATCGCCCTGCACATTGACGATCACCGTTTCGTCAGGGAAACGGTATTTCTCAATCACTTCCGCCAGGCGCTCCGTGCCCGACTGATGATCGGGACGCGTCATGCAGACTTCGCCGCCAGCCGCTTCTACCGCACGAGCGACGTCGTTATTATCCGTAGCAACAATAACGCGCTCAGCACCTGATTCACGTGCGCGCTCCATGACGTGCACGATCATCGGCTTGCCATGGATATCAACCAGCGGTTTTCCGGGCAGCCTGGTGGAAGCGTAGCGCGCCGGAATAATAGCGACAAAACTCATGAATGCGTCTCTTCCAGCGTGAGCGAGCGCGCTTCGGTTTCCAGTAAAACGGGAATGCCGTCGCGTACCGGATAAGCCAGCCCGTCAGGCTTGCAGATAAGTTCCTGGCGATCTTTATTGTAATACAGCTTACCGTGGCAAACCGGGCAAGCAACGATTTCAAGCAAACGATGATCCATGGTGTCTCCCTGGTGGATCCGATCAGACAGGCCGTTAGAATATCATAGCTCTTGGTTGAGCGGTTAACCTCCCTGCCGGCTTAAAGCAGCCATTCTTTTGGCCAAATTGCGGCCAGCTCCGCAGGCAGCTGCAACAGATGCACTTTTTGCGCCCCCTGCCAGCGTGCAAAACGACTAATGGCCTGCTGTAAATCAGTCAGCAGCCCGGCGGTGAGACTGACGCCCGGCTCCAGCCACAGCTGTTTGACCAGCAGAATTTTTTCTTTGCGCTGCATTTTGGCATCCAGCCGCCCTTTCAGCGTCCCACGATGCAGTATGGGCAAAACAAAGTAGCCGTATTGCCGCTTCGCTTCCGGGGTATAACACTCCAGTCGATAGGAGAAGTTAAACAGCTCCAGCGCCCGCTTGCGATCCCATACGACCGGGTCGAAAGGCGACAGCAGCGCCGTATGCGTGGCCCGGTTTTTTTGCTCCAGCATGGGCAGCTGAGAGTGATGCAGGTAGCATGGCCCTAACGTTTCGACTTCAACCGGCACCACTGTGCCTGCATCAAGCCACTTTGCCAGCTGCTCTTTTACCGGTGCACGCTTCAGTCGGTAGTAATCTGCCAGCCAGTCAGCACGAAAAAGGCCCAGGCTTTGCGCGCTGTTACCCAGCATTTGCCTGACTGCTTCTTTCTCTTCCAGCGCGTGCAGTGCGTCATCCCATTCTGGCAGGACACGCTGGCGAAGGTCATATACTCGCTGGAAGTTACGCCGCTCGATGACCATCAACTCCCCGGCAGTAAAAAGGTTTTCCAGATGGCGCTTGTGCGGTTTCCAGCACCACCAGCCGGACGGCTGGCCTGCCGGCGCGGCAAAGTCAGCCGATCTTACCGGCCCATGCTCTTTGATATGTGCCAACAGCTGCGTCACCTCTTCCTGCCGGGAAGCGGCCCATTCGCCGTTATATTTCCATCCCATGGCCTGTGGCGAAAGCATACGGTAGCGCAGCAGCGGATAATCTTCAGAGGGGATAAAACAGGCTTCATGTGCCCAATATTCAAACAGCTTGCCGGTAGCCAGCGCTTCTTCTAACCACGCGGGGGGATAGTCACCAAGGCGACTGAACAACACCAGATAAGGACTGCGGGCCACGACATGAATAGTGTCAATTTGCAGCAGGGACATTTGCCGCACGCTGGCGATCAAATCGGTAAATTGTGCTTTTCGCGGAGGCGCGTGAAGCAACCCCTGTGCGGCAAGATGAATATGACGGGCCTGGGTCAGCGAAAGAGAAATGGACATAATGCACCTGTATTCACATGGTGCATTTAGTTTAGCGAGTTATTCAGGGTTAAGTGCGACAATACAGTTCAGCAGCGCGTCAGCCTTGTCGGTCGGCAACGCTGCGTCCACCGGCAAATACCACCAGTTGGCGGCAGCAAAGCGGCTGACTTTAACCGCATCCTTTTCGGTCATTAGCAACGTCTGGTTTGGCAGCGCAAGCGAGCTCAGCTGCGCCTCGCTGTATGCCTGGTGATCGGCGAAAGAGACTTCCTCAACAGGGACAATCCCCAACTGACGCAGCGTGGCGAAAAAACGCGGCGGATGGCCGATACCAGCCATTGCGACGACGTTTGTAAGCGAGGCAGCAGGACGGGTTTCGCCGGTTTGCAGATTAACCGCCAGGCCCGGCGTCAGGCGCATTGCTATCTCATCAACAAGCGCAGTGCCGCCGTTAGTAATCACCGCATCCACTGTCTTCAGACGTGAGGCCCGTTCACGCATTGGCCCGGCGGGTAACCACCAGCCGTTGCCAAAACGGCGCTGACCATCGATAACCACTATTTCGAAATTTCTTGCCAGCGCGTAATGCTGAAGGCCGTCGTCGGTAATAATGATATCAACCTCGCCGTGCGCCAACAGCGCCTGCACGGCTTCTTTACGGCGTGGAGAAACGGCCACCGCCGCGCCGGTGCGGCGATAAATCAATACCGGTTCGTCGCCCGCCTCGCCAGTGGTCGTGTTGCCGTCCAGTACCAGCGGATAGGCTGCTGCTTTACCGCCGTAGCCTCTTGATACCACCCCAGGTCGCAGGCCGCGCTGCTGTAAAGCCTGCACCAGCCAGATGACTACCGGCGTTTTGCCGTTGCCGCCTGCCGTCAGGTTACCGACCACGACAACCGGCACTGGTGCCCGCCAGGCCTTCCGCCAGCCCAGACGATAG
>DOOK01000141.1:6137-13357 GCA_003512805.1 Erwinia sp.
CAGGCTGGTAATGAGCCCATACAGCCAGCTGAGCGGCAGTAAAAGCCGCCACAGGCCGGAGCGACCGCTCCAGAGGCGTTCAATCATTGACCAAACTGCATCTTATGCAGCTGAGCGTAGGCGCCTTTATGCGCCAGCAGCTCGGCATGACTGCCACGCTCAACGATGTGGCCATCTTCAACCACGACGATTTCATCGGCCTTTTCAATCGTGGAGAGACGATGGGCAATAACCAGTGAAGTACGATTTTTTTGCAGTTCATCCAGCGCGGACTGAATAGCGCGTTCCGACTCGGTATCCAGCGCCGAAGTGGCTTCATCCAGGATGAGAATGGGACAATCACGCAGCAGTGCGCGGGCAATAGCAATACGCTGGCGCTGGCCGCCGGAAAGCAACACGCCATTTTCGCCGATGACTGTATCCAGACCTTCATCCATTTTGTTGATAAAGTCCATCGCGTGGGCCATCGTAGCCGCTTTTTCAATATCTTCACGGCTATACTGCTCATTACGCGCGTAGGCAATATTGTTGGCTACCGTGTCGTTGAACAGATGCACATTTTGTGAAACTAAAGCGACCTGGTTTCGCAGCGAGCTGAGCGTATATTCCCGCAGATCGTGCCCGTCCATCAGGATTTCGCCCTGTTGAATATCGTAAAAACGCGTCATCAGGCTGGCAATCGTCGATTTACCCGATCCAGAACGCCCCACCAGCGCGACGGTTTTGCCCGCCGGAATAGACAGGTTAATGTTGTGTAGCGCGGGCGTTTCACGTCCCGGATAGGTAAAGGTCACGCCGCGAAATTCTACGTCGCCACGAGCGCGCTCAACAACGCGAGTCCCCGTATCCACTTCCTGCTCGCTGTCGAGAATGGAAAAAAGCGTCTGACAGGCGGCCATACCGCGCTGGAACTGAGCGTTAACGTTGGTCAGCGATTTCAGCGGGCGCATCAAACCAAACATTGAGGTAAATACCACGGTAATGGTACCCGGTGACAGGGTGGACATCACGCTCGGAAAACTGGCGGCATAGAGAACAAAAGCCAGCGCCAGTGAAGCGATAAGCTGAATAATAGGATCGGACACGGAAGACGCGGACACCAGCTTCATACCCTGCTGGCGCATCCGGTTACTGACGTGATCAAAACGCTGGGTTTCGATTTTCTGTCCACCGAAAATCAGGACTTCTTTATGCCCTTTCAGCATTTGCTCAGCACTGGTCGTCACCTGCCCCATCGTATTTTGCATACTTTTGCTGATATTACGAAAGCGTTTCGACACCATGCGAATGGCAAATGAGACGATGGGAGCCAGCAGGATTAAGATGAGCGACAGCTGCCAGCTGTAGTAGAACATCATAATAAACAGGCCAATAATGGATGCGCCTTCGCGCACGACCGTCACCAGCGCGCTGGATGAGGATGAAGCAACCTGCTCCGAATCATAAGTAATGCGCGACAGCAACGTACCGGTAGATTGCTGATCGAAGAAAGCGACAGGCATCCCCATCATATGGCTGAAAAGACGGCGACGCATCGACATCACAACGTTGCCGGACACCCAGGAGATGCAGTAGCTGGAAATATAGCTTGAAACGCCGCGTACCAACATCAAACCGATAACGGCGAGGGGCATCCAGAGCAGTACGGAGGAGTCCGCTTTACCAAAACCATCGTCCAGCAGCGGCTTAAGTAAGGACATCATCAGCACGTCGCCCGCTGCGTTAATAATAAGAGCAACGGAGGAGACGGCCAGCCCCGTTTTAAAGGGTTTGATCATCGGCCAGAGGCGTTTAAAGGTTTGCCAGGTGGAGAGATCTTTGTCCTGATGCATGTGTTAACCAGCTTCCAATTGAAATAGCCGCTCATTCTAACTGGAATAACGTGTTACGCCAAACCACTGATGGTACCAACGGGGCATTATTTGCCTTCTTAAACTTAAAACACGCCAGTTATCTTTAGAAAATTCCACGCTGATTTGCCCCTCCGTCGCCGTGTCGTACCAGCTGTAATCGTTCTCCAGATAGCGGGTAATGACGCTTTGCGCCGGCAGTTTCCAGGCACTGTAGCGGGCAACGGAAGCCAGCGCAGCCTGAGCCGCGACCCTTCTTAGCAAAGGCGGCGAAGATGACGTTCTGCTACCATGATGCGGCACCTGTAATACCTCAGCCCTTAACGTCTCACCATAACGTCTGACAAGCTGGTGCTCTGTCGATATCTCGATATCGCCCGTTAATAGAACCCGCCACTTCCCATCCGTTACGCTGATAACACAGGACTGATTATTACCGTTTTCTTTCCGGGGCCGATCCGGCCAAAGAACGTTAAATTTTAGCGTTTGCCAGCGCCAGTTTCTCCCCTGATAACAGGGTATATGCCCAGGTAAACCTGAACCGCTATGGATGACTGCATCAGGGAAGGTTTTTTGCAGACTTTCCAGACCGCCAGTATGATCGAGGTGTTCGTGAATTAAAATAATATGTTGTACTTTTATCCCCTGCTAGCGAAGCCAGGGAATAATCTGGCTGGATGCTGCGTCACCGCCAGCCCACCGGTTGCCGGTATCATAGATAACCGCCTTCCCACGCTGCGAGATTACCACGGCCAGACCGTGTCCAATATCCAGCATATCCATACGCCAGTCGGGTTGCCGGACGTTCAGCTGCCAACACAGTAGCCCCACACCTAAACTGCCCAGCGTAAAAGGCGACGTTCGCCACCAGTGGAAACGCCAGCTAACGACCAGCAAGATGCAGAAAGGGCTTAGCCACAAAGCCTGCTGGCTCACAGCCAACCAACCATCAGGCAGTTGCCGTAAAGGAAAAAACACCAGCGCCAGAGAACGATCGGCCAACCACCAAAACAGCTGGCTCAGCGGCGCAACAGGTAGCGTTAGCACCGCACCAAGGATTAGCGGCACCGTCAGCAGCGTAACGACCGGTACTGCCCACAAATTAGCGAATAGCGCGCTGATACTTACGCCGTGAAAAATAAAAATCTGTAGCGGCATCAGCAGCAAAAATAGCCCGGTCTGTAAATGTAGCAGCTGCAACAGCAACCAGTGTTTTTTCCCACTAAAGCGTTTTGGAAGCGGGAACCATTGATACCACAAAAGCAATCCGGCAACGGCAACCGCCGACAGCCATAAACTATCCGACAGGATACTCAAAGGATCGAAAAATAAAATAGTGCCGATGCACAGTAGCCAGACCTGCCAGCCGGTACAATTTCGTCCCTTCAAACGCAGCAGGCTCCAGCTGAGCAGCGCGACTATTGCTCGTAGCGCGGGAGGACTGCCCCCGGCAAGCCAGCAATAGATCAGCGCCAGTACGACGCCGCTCAACAGGGGAAAACGGTAGCCCATCCAGCTGGCTCGAAAGCCAAGTTGAAGGATCCGCGCTATCAACCAGCCCACTGTTGCAGCCAGACCTATATGCATCCCTGAAATGGCCATCAGATGCGCCGTCCCTGTTTCTCTCAGCAAGGCTTTCGTTTCGCTGTCAAGCTTGCTTCGTTCACCAAAGGTCAGTGCCAGCAGAACGCTATGCCAGGGCAACACTTCAAAATATTGACGACTTTTCTGCATGACTTTTTCACGCCAGCCACAGCGGCTATCGACCCTCTGCCAGGCCAGCGCCTTGCCCGTCAGCGGTGTGCTGCCAGCCAGCGCAAAACGTTGTGCATCAAAGCCACCTTCGTTAAGACGGGCATGAACAGGTCGCAGTTTGAGTTTCATACGCCAACGCTGGCCCGGGCAAAGTACCTGATTGCCAGGCGTAGCGATCAGAGCGTAAACGGGTGGGAAAAATTGTTTTCCCGACACGCTTTCAATACGAATTTTGATGCGTTGAGGCTGTAACTGCTCAATTTTTACTACGGCTTCAACAGGTGCAGATGACAGAAAAGTTGTTTGCTGCAGAAGCGTTTGCGCAGGCACGACTGCCCAAATGAATAGCAGCAGAACGAGGGACGCTTCTCTCAACCAAAATTGCCGCGTGATTAACAGTAGCGCAATGACTCCTGTGAAAAGCTGGAGAGTACCCACGTCAGGCAGCGCAGGTAGCCTACAAAGCGGCAGGGCAGCAATAATCATCCATAGAGATAATCGGCTAAGGCTATAGGGCATTTTGCTACCTCCGTTGTGCATAACGGAAGTGTGACGGGATCTTACAAAGCACGCAGCCGGTATTTTCCGCACCTCAGAAACGCTGCGCAAAGTTTTGACTGGTTTGCAGAAAACAAGATTAAGCCTGCGAGGACGCTCTGCTTAATTGACTGACAGCGATCGTTCAGGTATGCCGGAGGCAAAAAAAAACGACACCGAGGTGTCGTTTTATTGCGTGGTAATGCGAAGCTTTAGCCGTAGATATTCGCGCGATCGCGTAATTCCTTGCCCGGTTTGAAGTGCGGAACGTATTTACCTTCCAGCTCAACTTTGTCGCCCGTTTTCGGGTTACGACCGGTGCGAGGTGCACGATAATGCAAAGAAAAACTGCCGAAGCCCCGGATTTCGATGCGTTCGCCCTGGGCCAACGTGGTGGCCATGTGCTCCAGCATCTCTTTTACCGCATCCTCAACGACTTTCGCCGGAATATGAGAGTGCTGGCCAGCAAGTCTTTCAATCAGTTCTGACTTGGTCATAAATCCTCCGGTTAATCCCTGTTGGAAAAGCTTTGGCAATTACGGCAGATTCAGGGTGGCTAAGCCACCCTGATGCAAGCGCAATTACTCGCCTTTAGCTGCTTTGAATGCTTCAGCCATAGCGTTAGAGAAGTTGCCTTCTTCCTGTTTGGTGTTAACAGTATTGATAGCTTCTTTCTCGTCAGCCTGGTCTTTAGCACGAACAGACAGGCTCACTACGCGGTTTTTACGATCCACGCCAGTGAACTTAGCTTCAACGTCGTCACCAACGTTCAGAACCAGAGTAGCGTCTTCTACACGGTCGATTGAAGCTTCAGACGCGCGCAGGTAACCTTCAACGCCGTCTGCCAGTTCAACTGTAGCACCTTTAGCGTCAACTGCAGTCACTTTACCGTTAACAATGGCACCTTTCTTGTTCAGAGAGATGTAGTTGTTGAACGGATCTTCTGCCAGCTGCTTAACGCCCAGGGAGATACGCTCGCGCTCTGCGTCAACCTGCAGAACCACAGCAGCGATTTCGTCGCCTTTCTTGTATTCACGAACAGCTTCTTCTCCGGTAGCGTTCCAGGAGATGTCAGACAGGTGAACCAGGCCGTCGATACCGCCGTCCAGGCCGATGAAGATACCAAAGTCAGTGATTGACTTGATTTTACCTTCAACACGGTCGCCCTTGTTGTGGGTTTCTGCAAACTGCTGCCATGGGTTAGATTTGCACTGCTTCAGACCCAGAGAGATACGACGACGTTCTTCGTCGATGTCCAGAACCATTACTTCAACAACATCGCCTACGTTAACAACTTTAGACGGATGGATGTTTTTGTTGGTCCAGTCCATTTCTGAAACGTGTACCAGGCCTTCAACGCCTTCTTCGATTTCAACGAAGCAGCCGTAGTCAGTCAGGTTGGTTACACGACCAGTCAGGCGGGTGCCTTCCGGGTAACGCTTAGCGATTGCGACCCATGGATCTTCGCCCAGCTGTTTCAGACCCAGAGAAACACGGGTACGTTCGCGGTCGAACTTCAGCACTTTAACAGTGATTTCGTCGCCAACGTTGACAATTTCGCTTGGATGCTTAACGCGTTTCCATGCCATGTCAGTGATGTGCAGCAGGCCGTCAACGCCGCCCAGATCAACGAATGCACCGTAGTCAGTCAGGTTCTTAACGATACCTTTAACTTCCATGCCTTCCTGCAGGTTTTCCAGCAGCTGATCGCGCTCTGCGCTGTTTTCGGATTCGATTACCGCACGACGTGAAACCACCACGTTGTTGCGCTTCTGATCCAGCTTGATTACTTTGAATTCAAGCTCTTTGCCTTCCAGGTGCAGCGTGTCACGTACTGGACGAACATCAACCAGGGAACCTGGCAGGAACGCACGAATACCGTTCAGCTCAACTGTGAAGCCACCTTTCACTTTGCCGTTGATAACACCGGTAACAGTTTCAGCATCTTCGTAAGCTTTTTCCAGCGTGATCCAGGCTTCGTGACGCTTAGCTTTCTCACGGGACAGCAGGGTTTCACCGAAGCCGTCTTCTACTGCGTCCAGCGCAACGTCAACTTCGTCGCCTACCTGGATTTCCAGTTCGCCGGCTGCGTTCTTGAACTGCTCTGCAGGGATTGCAGATTCAGATTTCAGACCCGCATCAACCAGAACTACGTCTTTGTCGATAGAGACAACAACGCCACGAACGATGGAACCCGGGCGGGTTTCGATTTCTTTCAGGGACTCTTCAAAGAGTTGAGCAAAAGATTCAGTCATATTGATAATCTTCAGGATTCTTCAATTTAACGTCCACCTGACATCCTGCCGGGTGGGGTTGTTTCACATGCCCTGTGACGTCCATATCACAGGGTTAAAAAAATCGGTTTTACGATCTACCGCGGCAAAGACAGTTTTTCACGTGCATAATTCAGAGCCGTTTCAATCACCTGCTCGATTGACATACTGGTCGAATCCAGCATCAGCGCGTCTTCTGCCGGCCTTAACGGTGCAATAGCACGGTTACGGTCGCGATCGTCTCGCTCTTTTATCTCAGATAAAAGGCGTTCAAAGTTAACACTAAAGCCCTTATCCTGCAACTGTAGCATACGGCGATGGGCACGTTCTTCAGGGCTGGCATCCAGAAAAATCTTTACCTGGGCATCCGGGAAAACCACCGTCCCCATGTCTCGTCCATCCGCAATCAGGCCTGGCGCTTCACGAAATCCCCGCTGACGGCGCAACAGCGCTTCACGTACACGCGGGAAAGCCGCTACTTTAGAGGCCGTATTGCTGACATCCTGAGTACGGATTTCACCCGAGACGTTTTCACCCTCAAGGATCACTTCCATCTCATCTTCACTGGGCACAAAGCGAACATCAAGATGTGCCGCGATGGGTACCAGCGCCTCTTCAGACGTAATATCTACCTGATGGTGTAACGCCGCCAGCGCCAACACGCGATAAATAGCGCCTGAATCCAACAGATGCCAGTTTAATGCCTCAGCCATTGCCTTGCACAAGGTTCCTTTACCGGCTCCGCCTGGACCATCAATGGTGATCACCTGGGCTATAGGCGTCATGTCTTTCTCCTGTTGGTGGG
>DOOK01000020.1 GCA_003512805.1 Erwinia sp.
GCGTTTCAGCTTGCCGGCGCCAGCCTCAACGACGATCAAAAAGCGCAGCTGACGGTTCTGAACCAGCAGGCGGCGACGCTTACTACCCGGTTTACCAACAAGCTGCTGGCGGCAACCAAAGCGGGTGGGCTAATCGTTACCGATGCGGCGGCGCTGGCTGGACTCAGCGAGGCAGAGTTGAGCGCCGCCGCCGCCGCGGCCCAGGAAAAAGGATTACAGCCGCAGTGGCTGCTGGTACTGCAAAACACCACCCAGCAGCCGGCACTGCAAAGCCTCAGCAACCGTGAAACGCGCGAGGCGCTGTTTTCGGCTGCCTGGCAGCGGGCTGAAAAGGGCGACGGCAACGATACTCGTGCGCTGATTGCCAACCTGGCAAGCATCCGTGCGCGTCAGGCGCAGCTGTTGGGATTCGCCAACTATGCTGACTGGAAGCTGCAGGATCAGATGGCAAAAACGCCGCAGGCCGCGCTCGATTTTATGCGTGAAATCGTGCCGGCCGCTACGGCACGTGCGCAACGTGAGGCGGCGGATATTCAGGCGGTTATCGATCGACAGGACGGTTTTCGCCTGCAGGCCTGGGACTGGCTGTTCTATGCCGAACAGGTGCGTAAAGCCAGCTACGATCTCGATGAAAACCAGATCAAACCCTACCTTGAGCTGAATAACGTGCTGGAAAACGGCGTGTTTTGGGCGGCAACCCAACTTTATGGCATTACCTTTAAGGCACGCAGCGATCTCCCGGTTTATCATCCCGACGTGCGCGTTTATGAAATTATCGATGTTAATGGCGACCCGATGGCGCTTTTCTATACCGACTATTTCAAACGAGACAACAAGGGAGGCGGCGCATGGATGAGTAATTTTGTCGATCAGTCCACTCTGCTCGGTACTCAGCCCGTTATTTATAACGTCTGTAACTACCCAAAACCGCTCGAAGGGCAGCCCGCGCTGCTCGCCTGGGATGACGTCATTACGCTGTTCCACGAGTTCGGCCATACGCTGCACGGTCTTTTCGCCAGGCAGCGTTACCCCTCGCTTTCCGGTACCGCCACGCCCAGAGATTTTGTTGAGTTTCCCTCCCAGCTTAATGAACACTGGGCCAGTGACCCCCAGGTGTTCAGTCATTTTGCCCGACATTATCAAACCAGTGAGCCTATGCCCGCGGCCCTGCATGAAAAAATCATCAATGCCAGCAAATTCAATAAGGGTTACGACATGACCGAACTGCTGGCCGCTGCGCTGTTGGATATGCACTGGCATGGCCTCGCCGCTGACCAGCAGGAACAGGAGGTGGTCGCTTTTGAACAGCAGGCGCTGGAAGCCGAGCAGATCGCACTGACGGCCGTCCCGCCACGCTACCGCTCCAGCTATTTTCAACATATCTGGGGGGGCGGCTATGCAGCCGGTTACTACGCCTATCTGTGGACGCAGATGCTGGCTGACGACGGTTTCAACTGGTTCAGCGAACACGGCGGCCTGACGCGTGAGAACGGCCAGCTTTTCCGCGATGCCATTCTTTCACGTGGCAACAGTGAAGACCTGAAAGCGCTTTACGCGGGCTGGCGTGGCAGGGATCCGGACATTGAAGCCATGTTGATTAACCGTGGATTAAAGGAGCCAGGCTGACAGCATTTTCAGCGCGACGGTAGCGGCCGTCGCGCGGAGATTCATCAGGCAAATGGGCCGCCCTGAATGGTGTCGCACATGCCCTGAAGCACGCGCTCGCCGGTTTCGCTTTGCAGTTCCCGGTACCACTGTTCCGTTACGACCATGTCCTTACCGTGCGTGACGTCGCAGCGTTTACGGGCTTTCAACACCAACTCCTTCACGCGTCCGGCACGCTGGGCCTGGTAGCGCAGCAGCGCGTCTTCGATGCCCATTGAATGCGTTTGCAGGCAGTTCGCCAGCACGACGGCATCTTCCATCGCCGCACAACCGCCCTGGCCAATATCGGGCGTGGTACTGTGCGCGGCATCGCCCAGCAGCGCCACTCGGCCCTTTACCAGTTGCCCGAACGGCTCAATGTCATGGATTTCCACCCGATTAGTGGTCGCCGGATCGATCTGAGCGATAAGCTTTTGCACCGGCGTGGCCCAGCCATGAAAGTAGCGCGTTAAATCGGCGCGCAGCGTGCTGCGATCTTCTGCCAGCCCCGGCGGCAAGGGTACGTCAAAGAAAAAGTAGAAGCGGTTATTTGCTACCGGCATTAGCGAAACTCGCTTACCTTCGCCGACAAAAGTTGTCCATTGCTGAGCTGGCGCAATGCTTTCATCCAGCGTTACCAGGCCGTTCCAGTTAACATAGCCCGCATAGCGGCGAGGCACGGTTTGGCCCAGCACGTAAGGGCGTACAGCTGAATGCGCGCCGTCACAGGCAATCAGCAAATCCCCCTGCGCCTCGCTGCCGTCGGTGAAGCGGGCCGTTACGCCCTGATGGTGCTGTTCTACGCTGACCACGCGTTTACCAAATTGCACCTCGTCCCGGCCATAGTGCCCGAGCAGCATGGCCTGCAGCTCCGCACGTGCGACCGGGTAGGGCCGCTCGCCGGACGCGGCAATCAGCGGTTCCAGACTGAACTGCGTCAGGGGACTGCCCGATCGCGCCTCATGATAGGCCATGGTCTGCATCATGCCGCCCAACGCCCGCAGCTTCTCCTTCATGCCCAGATAGTTCAGGCATTTGACGCCGTTAGGCCAGACCGAAATGGCCGCTCCGACCGGCCTGATCTCTTTTACCGCTTCAAACACGGCAGTCTCGATACCAAAACGCTGCAGCGCAATCGCGGTGCACATGCCGCCGATCCCCGCGCCCATAATCAATGCTTTCATCCGTTTCTCCTTCAGGCTTTCCTGAAGTCTTTGCAACTTCTGTACCAGTCGCATCGTCCGCTCTGCGGGCGAAATGGAACGATCGTTTCGTTAAATTCCTGCTTCCGACTGGCGCATTGCACCAGCGTGGTGCTCCATCAGTGAAACAAAAGCGACGGGGAGGGCCGAAGTATTGGCAATGCGTCACAGAATTTGCCACAGTGACTGAGAACTTTTTTCAGGAGATCAAGATGGCAACCATAGCCTGTCTGCATGCCGCAAGAAGCAACATCGCGCTGTTTGAAGAGGCGCTACACGCGCTGGATTATGATGAGGTTCAACTGCTGCACTGCGTGCAAAGCGAACTCTTAACCCGAGCGACAGAGGCGGGTGAAGTCACGCCTGACATCGTGGCGGACGTTAGCGAGATCCTTGATGAGCTATGCCAGCAAGCTGACGCGGTGATCGTTACCTGCACCACGCTGGGCGTGGTGGCGTTAGAGGCTAAGCGGTTCAGCAAACCCGTTATTCGCGTGGACGCGGCGCTGGCGAAAGCGGCCTTGCACTATCACGGCGCGGTACTGGTGCTGTGTACCGCACACTCTACGCTGGAGGCGACTACCCGCTTATTTGAGGCTTTTATTCCCGGTAACCGGGTAGCCGTAGAGCTGATTCCCCGCGCCTGGGCCTATTTTAATCAGGGCGATATGGATGGCTACCACCGTGAAATCGCGCACTATATTCGCGATCGCCATGAGTGCGCGTTGGGTTGTATCGTCCTGGCGCAAAGCTCAATGGCAGGAGCGGCGAAGCAGATCAATACGACGCTGTCGGTCCTGACCGGGCCGGAAACCAGCCTGCAGGCCGCGCTTGACGCTATTCTTTAATTTTTAAGGCGTTAAAAAGAGCTAGAGCGCAGCGGCAAAGCGATTTAAGGTGTAGCCCCACGCTTTGACAGGAAAACCCTATGTTTGATTTAACGCTGTTTATTCTGCTGTTTCTGGCGGGGCTCAGTTACTTCAGCCACAATCTGACCGTCGCTATCGCTTTGCTGGTGCTGATCGTGGTGCGGATGACGCCGCTGAACGTCTTTTTCCCGTGGATTGAAAAGCAGGGCGTCACCGTCGGGATTGTGATCCTGACTATTGGTGTGATGGCGCCCATT
>DOOK01000139.1:0-1485 GCA_003512805.1 Erwinia sp.
GCGGTGTTTATGGATATTTTCCGTGGTCATTGGGCTATTTCCAGAGCGATAAACAAATACAGGGATTAAGTAAAATGCCCGGTCAGCGCCGGGCATCGGGCCGGGTTATCAGGAACCCATGCGGTAGTTTGGCGACTCTTTGGTAATGGTGACGTCGTGCACGTGACTTTCGGTGATGCCCGCGCCGCTGATGCGAACAAATTCCGCTTTGGTGCGCAGGGCTTCAATGGTGCCGCAGCCGGTCAGGCCCATACAGGAGCGCAGGCCACCCATCTGCTGGTGGACGATCTCTTTCAGGCGGCCTTTATAGGCTACGCGACCTTCGATGCCTTCCGGCACCAGCTTGTCCGCCGCGTTATCGGTCTGGAAGTAACGGTCAGAAGAGCCTTTAGACATCGCGCCCAGGGAACCCATACCGCGGTAGGATTTAAACGAGCGGCCCTGGTAGAGTTCGATTTCGCCCGGTGATTCTTCGGTACCTGCCAGCATGGAGCCAACCATTACCGCGCTGGCACCCGCCGCAATCGCCTTAGCAATGTCGCCGGAGAAACGGATACCGCCATCGGCGATAACAGGAATGCCGGTACCTTCCAGCGCGGCAACGGCGTCAGAAACAGCGGTGATCTGCGGTACGCCCACGCCGGTAACGATACGGGTAGTACAGATTGAGCCAGGGCCGATACCTACTTTCACCGCGCTCACGCCGGCTTCAACCAGCGCCAGCGCGCCGGCGCCGGTCGCTACGTTACCGCCAAGGATCTGCAGGTCAGGATATTTTGCACGGGTTTCGCGGATACGCTGTAGCACGCCTTCGGAGTGACCGTGCGAAGAGTCAATCAGCAGAACGTCAACACCAGCCGCGACCAGCGCGTCTATGCGTTCTTCGTTGCCCGCACCCGCGCCCACCGCGGCACCCACACGCAGGCGACCTTCCTGATCTTTACAGGCGTTAGGCTTACGTTCGGCTTTCTGGAAATCTTTAACGGTGATCATGCCCAGCAGATGGAAAGCGTCATCCACTACCAGTGCTTTTTCGATGCGTTTTTCGTGCATCTTCTGCAGTACGACTTCACGCGCTTCGCCTTCGCGTACGGTAACCAGACGCTCTTTTGGCGTCATCACCGCAGAGACCGGCAGGCTCATGTCGGTGACGAAGCGCACGTCACGGCCGGTGATGATGCCCACCAGCTCGTTGTTGCCGTTCACCACGGGATAGCCTGCGAAACCGTTACGCTCGGTCAGCAGCTTCACTTCGCTCAGCGCGGTTGTCGGCAGCACCGTTTGTGGATCGGTTACCACGCCGCTTTCATGCTTCTTCACCTTGCGGACTTCTTCCGCCTGGCGCTCGATGGGCATATTTTTATGGATAAAGCCCAGGCCGCCTTCCTGCGCCAGCGCAATAGCCAGGCCCGCTTCGGTCACGGTGTCCATAGCCGCAGAGAGCATAGGAATATTCAGGCGAATGGTTTTGGTGAGCTGGGTACT
>DOOK01000139.1:1563-2549 GCA_003512805.1 Erwinia sp.
GAGGTCGGCCGTATTAGGCAACACAGTCGAATGAGCGGGAACGAGCAGCACGTCGTCAAATGTCAGGGCTTCTTTAGCGATTCTTAGCATGGCAATATCTCAACCTCAGGGTGAATGAGAACTTGTAAAATATTGCCGCGGCATTATACAGGGCGTAATCGATTGCCTCCAGCATTATTTATGAAAAACTCTTGATCCGTCTCGTCAGGCATGTAGTATCGGTTAATTAACCCTCTGATTTAAAGTTTGATCTCAATCACATGTCGCTACCGCCAACCGCCAATATTTTTACCGTCAGCCGCCTGAATACTACGGTGCGCAAGCTGCTGGAAATGGAGATGGGCCAGGTCTGGCTAAGCGCCGAGATCTCTAACTTTTCCCAGCCCTCTTCCGGCCACTGGTACTTTACGCTTAAGGATGACGGCGCGCAGGTACGCTGCGCGATGTTTCGCAATAGCAATCGTCGCACCACCTTTCGGCCGCAAAATGGTCAGCAGGTGCTGGTCCGGGCGACCATCACGCTTTATGAGCCGCGCGGCGACTATCAGCTGATTGCCGAAAGTATGCAGCCCGCCGGCGACGGGCTGCTTCAGCAGCAGTTCGAGCAGCTGAAGCAGAAGCTGGCAAGCGAAGGCCTGTTTGAACAGAGCCATAAGCAGCCGCTGCCCGATCCGGCTCGTCAGGTTGGCGTAATCACCTCCGCCACCGGCGCAGCGCTGCACGATGTGCTGCGGGTTTTACACCGCCGTGACCCTTCCCTGCCGGTTGTCATCTATCCCACACCGGTCCAGGGTGCGGATGCGCCAGCCAGCATCGTTCGTGCTATTGAGCTGGCAAACCAGCGTGCAGAATGCGATGTGCTGATCGTGGGTCGTGGCGGCGGTTCGCTGGAAGATCTGTGGAGCTTTAATGATGAACGCGTGGCGCGGGGGATTTTCGCCAGCCGCATCGCTATCGTCAGTGCCGTGGGGCACGAGACCGACGTG
>DOOK01000138.1:0-7867 GCA_003512805.1 Erwinia sp.
CCAGCGCCAGCGCATAGGCGATGCTTAGCGCCAGGCACATCGCGATGGCATTGCGCAACGCGTAGCGCCATTGTCCCCGGGTGGCTTTGACCCACGGCAAATTTTGCCACTCCAGCCACTGCAAATTCATGGCGCGACGGTAATCGTACAGGTTGTGCCCGCTACCAGCGGCAGATCCCGCGGCACGGAGGTTAAACGAATACGCACCGGCACGCGCTGGGCAAGACGTACCCAGGGAACGTTGGGTTTGATATCAGGAATGAGCGAACTGTCGCTTTCCACGCTTTGATCGTAAATAGCCCGACCAATACTTTCGACCTCGCCATGCAGCACGCGGTTATCGCTGTACAGCCGCACCGTAGCCCCGTAGCCGGGACGGATATGACGCAGCTTGGTCTCTTCAAAATAGCCCATCACATAGAAAGAATGGCTGTCGACCAGGGCGAATACCGGGGTACCGCTGGTGGCATAGTTACCCGGCCGTACCACCAGATTGCTGATCCAGCCGTCCGTCGGCGCGGTGATTTGGGTTTGGGTCAGCTCCCAGTGCGCCCGATCCAGCTGCGCCTGAGCGGCTTCTGCGGCTGCCGCCAGTGACCTGGCGTTTAGCCCGGCCGCATCCAGATCTTCAGCAGAAATAACGTTGCGCGGCAGGCTTTGCCGCCGCCGCGATTCATGCTGTGCCTTGAGTAATTCAGCCTGCGCCTTCGCCAGCTGCGCTTCAGCATTCAGCACGGCGATACGGTAAGGCTCCGCATCCAGCGTCAGCAGGGGCGTCCCTTTAGTCACAAACTGATTATCTTTTACCTGCAGCGTTTCAATACGGCCGGAAACCTGCGGCGTAATATTAACCAGCTCGGCACGCACCTTGCCGTCGCGGGTCCAGGGCGACTGCATATAAAAATTCCACAGCCACCAGCCTGCGCAAAGCGCGGCAGCAAAAAAGATCAGCGTTGAAAAATATTTCAGGGAAGTCAATTTCATACGAATGCCATCAGTAGCCACAGCGAAGCGCTGACGCAGAGAATAAACAGGGAAAGATCGAGCAGGGTAGGATGCCAAATCTCTCCGGAATAGATCCAGCCGCGCAGCACGGGGTGGATAAGCAGCCACAGGAAGAACCCAGCCAGCACGGCTTTAAACAGCGGCGGAAAATAGAGCGAGGCGCCGAAAACCAAATCGGTGAGCGGTGATAAAGCCGCCGTAAAAGCGTTGTTCACTTAAAGCACTCCTTGTTACCCAGGTCACAGCATAGCTGTGGATTGGCATTACGCTTAATGTGAATGATATTTGTATTCTGTCCTGTAAACTCGCAGAATAGCCTGGATTGAGGCTTGATAGCTAGCAGGCTAATTATAAGGAGATGAAATTGGATACCCCATTAGGAACGGATCTCGCAAGACTGGTGCGCATCTGGCGATCGCTGATCGACCAGCGCCTGAAACCTCTGGAGCTGACGCAGACGCACTGGGTCACGCTGCACAATATTCATCAGCTGCCACCGGAACAGTCGCAAATCCAGCTGGCTAAAGCGATCGGCATTGAGCAGCCTTCGCTGGTGCGCACGCTGGATCAGCTCGAAGAGAAAGGGCTGATCACCCGTACCACCTGCGCCAGCGACCGCCGTGCCAAGCGTATCAAACTGACGGAAGAAGCCGCACCGATTATTAGCGAAGTTGAGCACGTTATCGATGCCACGCGGGACGATATTTTAGCGGGTATCTCCCAGCAGGAAATCGACAAGATGGTGACGCTTGTCGCGAGGCTGGAAAAGAATATTCTGGAGTTGCAAAACCGGGAATAAAAGAACCGGCGTGAGCCGGTTCCTTGCTTAGCGTGGGGAAACGGTAATCTGGCTGCCGTTGGAAGCCAGCGCCACGCGCTGTCCTACAGCGAAACGGCTGTTACCCTGTTTCTGCACCACCATAATGGTGTTGCCGTCGTCTTTACGGATTTCCAGTTCAACGCCCTGCGTTTTATTCACGGATCCCTGCACGCCCTGACCGGCCACGCCGCCAGCAATCGCGCCCGCCGCCGTTGCCAGGCTGCGACCCGCGCCGCCGCCAACGGTGTTACCCAGGAAGCCACCCAGTACCGCGCCGCCGAGTGCGCCAATAACGTTATCGTTGTCGCCGCCCTGGATCTGAACCGGTCGGACGCCAACCAGCGTACCGTAAGTTACGTTCTGCACCTGTTTCGCTTCCGAGGCGCTGTAAACGTCACCGGAAAGCGAACTGTCATTGGCGCAGCCTGCTAAAGTCACACCAGTCAGTGCCACGATCATCATGCGCTTCAACATCATCAAACTCCTTTCTTTTCCATGTGCTGCAGTCAGTTGCGCAGCGATCAATAACCTAATTAGGGAAGACAGGCAATGCCTGTTGGTGGCTTACGTCAAAAATTGCTTTAAGCATAGCGCAGTGCGGGTAAACCTGAAATCAATCCAGGCGGGTAAAGCGAAGTAAAAAGTCTTTCATCGTGTAAAAATGCACAGTTAATCATAGAATTGCTGTACTGTTTTTGCGACGCTGTACTCAGGTTTGACATTCCCATTGCGGGTAAGGGACTTTAATGAGATCGGGACGTTATATTGGCGTAATGTCAGGAACCAGTCTGGACGGCGTGGATGTGGTGCTGGCCGCGATTGATCCACACATGGTCGCGCTGCAGGCCAGCTACTGTCACCCTATGCCGCTGGCGCTGCGTCAGGATATCCTGGCGGTCAGCCAGGGGCAGTCCCTGACGCTCTCCCAACTGGGCCAGCTGGATACGCGGCTTGGGCGGCTGTTTGCTGAAGCCGTACAGACATTGATTGAGCGCGAAGGTCTGGAGAAAGAAGATATCGCCGCCATCGGTTGTCACGGACAGACCGTATGGCACGAACCGCAGGGCGATGCGCCTAACACGCTGCAAATCGGCGACAATAACCAGATAGCGGCGCTAACGGGCATTACGGTAGTCGGCGATTTTCGCCGGCGCGATATGGCGCTGGGCGGGCAAGGCGCACCGCTGGTACCCGCGTTTCATCAGGCGATATTGATGCATCCTGAAGAGCGGCGCATGGTGCTGAATATCGGCGGTATCGCCAATCTGTCCCTGCTGATCCCCGGCCAGCCGGTGGGCGGCTATGATACCGGGCCGGGCAATATGCTGCTGGATGCGTGGATCTGGCGTCACCAGCGGCAGCCTTATGATAAAGATGGTGCATGGGGCGGCGGCGGCCAGGTGGTGTACCCCTTATTGCAGCAGATGCTGGCGGATCCCTGGTTTGCGCTGGCTGCCCCCAAATCTACCGGCAGGGAATATTTTAACCCGGCCTGGATTGACCGACAGCTGGTTAACTTCCCTGGTCTGGCGCCGCAGGACGTGCAGGCTACGCTGGCAGAGCTGACCGCATCCACTATTGCACAGCAGGTGATGCTGAGCGGAGGCTGCGAGCGGCTGCTGGTGTGCGGCGGCGGCGGAAAAAACCCACAGCTGATGGCGCACCTGAAAGCGCTGCTGCCCGGTATTGAAGTTAACGCTACCGACGAAGCCGGCATCAGCGGTGACGATATGGAAGCACTGGCGTTTGCCTGGCTGGCCTGCCGGACGCTTTCGTCGGAGCCGGGCAATCTGCCTTCCGTCACCGGCGCGCGTGAAGCTTCCGTACTGGGCGCGATCTTTCCCGCCAACGTCAAGCGTTACCGCTGACTCAACTGAATGGAGCAAAGATGAAACCTTTCTTTTTACTGGCGATCGCGCTGCTGCTGAGCGGCTGTCTGCATCACTCGCCTGAGAAAATCAGCAGGTTACACTACCGCTGCGGTACGCTGCCGCTGTCGGTGCTGCTAGATAACGATCGCCAGGAAGTTAACCTCATTTTAGACGGCAATCCGCTGACGTTGAAGCAGCAGCCAGCCGCGTCCGGCACGCGCTATGCCGATGAACACTACGTTTTCTGGTCAAAAGGCGACGGCGCTTTCGTCGAGCGTAACGGCAAAATCATTATCGACGATTGCCGGCTCGAAAGGCGTTAACTCATTGAAATTGATTGTGATGAGGCGCACAATGCCTCAACTCTGACAGTGGAAAATCCCATGAATGACGACAGCCTACAGCAGATTGCTCATCTGCGCCGTGAATATACTCGTGGTGGCCTGCGCCGCAAGGATCTGCCTGCCGACCCGCTGGTCCTGTTTGAACAGTGGCTGAGCCAGGCCGTCGCCGCGCAGCTGCCGGATCCTACCGCCATGAGCGTAGCGACCGTGGACGAGCAGGGTCAGCCTTATCAGCGCATAGTCCTGCTCAAGCATTTCGATACGCGCGGTATGGTGTTTTACACCAATTTAGGCAGCCGCAAGGCGCACCATCTGGAAAAAAATCCGCGCATCAGCCTGCTGTTCCCCTGGCACATGCTGGAGCGTCAGGTGATGGTGTTGGGCCGCGTTGAAAAACTGTCAATGCTCGACGTGATAAAGTACTTCCACAGCCGCCCGCGTGAAAGCCAGATAGGCGCGTGGGTCTCTAAACAGTCGAGCCGCATCTCGGCGCGTGGCGTGCTGGAAAGCAAATTCCTGGAGCTGAAGCAGAAATTCCAGCAGGGCGAGGTGCCGCTGCCCAGTTTTTGGGGCGGCTATCGCATCACGATCGACTCAATGGAATTCTGGCAGGGCGGTGAGCATCGCCTGCATGACCGCTTTTTCTACCAGCGCGACAATGAGGCGTGGAAAATCGATCGTCTGGCACCCTGATTACGCGAAATAATCCCGTTAAGCGCTGGCACAGAGCCCGTCGGCGCTTTATTCTATACCCCTTTTTTTATCCGCTAGTCAGCGGAGAGCTGTGTACCAGCAAAGGTGCAGACTTTTTTTACACGGAGTCACAGATGGGCAGCAGTAACCTGATTAAACAATTGCAAGAGCGTGGCCTGGTCGCCCAGGTAACGGATGAGGAAGCGTTAGCAGAGCGGCTGGCGCAAGGGCCAATCGCGCTCTATTGCGGCTTCGATCCGACCGCGGACAGCTTGCATTTGGGCCATCTGGTCCCGCTTCTCTGCCTGAAGCGCTTCCAGGATGCCGGTCACCGTCCGGTGGCGCTGGTAGGCGGAGCGACCGGTCTGATCGGCGATCCGAGCTTTAAGGCGGCTGAGCGCAAGCTGAACACCGCGGATACCGTTAACGAATGGGTGGACAAGATCCGCGGTCAGGTCGCGCCTTTCCTGGACTTCGACTGCGGTGACAACAGCGCCGTAGCGGCCAACAACTACGACTGGTTCGGCAGCATGAACGTGCTGACCTTCCTGCGCGATATCGGCAAGCACTTCTCCGTTAATCAGATGATCAATAAAGAAGCGGTCAAGCAGCGCCTGAACCGTGACGATCAGGGCATCTCTTTTACCGAGTTCTCCTACAATCTGCTGCAGGGCTATGATTTCGCCTGCCTGAACGAGCGCTACGGCGTGGCGTTGCAAATCGGCGGCTCCGATCAGTGGGGCAACATTACTTCCGGTATCGATCTGACCCGTCGTCTGCATCAGAACCAGGTATTCGGCCTGACCGTTCCGCTGATCACCAAATCCGATGGCACCAAATTCGGTAAAACCGAAGGTGGCGCGGTCTGGCTGGACGCGAAGAAAACCAGCCCGTACAAATTCTACCAGTTCTGGATTAACACGGCGGACGCCGACGTTTATCGCTTCCTGAAGTTCTTCACTTTTATGAGCATTGAAGAGATAGATGCGCTGGAAGAAGAAGATAAAAACAGCGGCAAAGCGCCTCGTGCGCAGTACGTCCTGGCGGAGCTGGTCACCAAACTGGTACATGGCGAAGAAGGCCTGACCGCCGCGCAGCGCATCACTAAAAGCCTCTTTTCCGGCAGCCTGGCCGAAATGACCGAAGCGGACTTTGAACAGCTGGCGCAGGACGGAATGCCGTTTGTCGAGCTGGAAGCGGGCCAGGATCTGCAGCAGGCGATGGTCGATGGCGATCTGGCGCCGTCTCGCGGCCAGGCGCGTAAGCTGATTGAATCGAAAGCGGTGAGCATCAACGGCGAAGCGCAGCTGAGCGCGGACTACGCGTTTGACCCGTCAGATCGCCTGTTTAATCGATTCACATTGCTCCGTCGTGGCAAAAAGAATTACTGTCTGATCGTCTGGAAGTAACGCTGCACGGAGAGACAGAGGCGCGTTCCGGTTTGCGGGACGCGCCGTAAAAGCGCTTATCCATGCCTGCATGCTGACAGCTGTACCCCCGTTTCTTTTTTCCGGCAAGGTTCTCATGAAAAACATTCTTTCCGTACAGTCGCATACCGTTTTCGGCCATGCCGGCAACAGCGCCTCGGAATTTCCGATGCGCCGCCTGGGCGCAAACGTTTGGCCCCTGAATACCGTGCAGTTTTCCAATCATACTCAGTACGGGCAGTGGACCGGCGTGGTCATGCCGGCCAGCCATCTGACCGATATTGTCAGCGGCATTGCGGCCATCGACCGGCTGAAAACCTGCGACGCCGTGCTGAGCGGCTACCTGGGTTCGGCAGAGCAGGGCGAGCAAATCCTGGAGATTGTCCGTCAGGTGAAAGCGGCCAACCCTAATGCCTGGTACTTTTGCGACCCGGTTATGGGGCACCCGGAAAAGGGCTGCATTGTTGCTCCCGGCGTAGCGGAATTCCACGCCCGCAGCGCGCTGCCCGCCAGCGATATTATCGCGCCAAATCTGCTGGAGCTGGAGCTGCTCAGCGGACATGAAGTCAACAGCGTCGAGCAGGCAATCGCCACCGCACGCGAGCTGATCGCCAAAGGACCGAAGATCGTACTGGTTAAACATCTGGCGCGTGCAGGTCAGCGCAGCGATCGTTTTGAGATGCTACTGGTGACGGCAGACGAGGCGTGGCATATCAGTCGCCCACTGGTGGATTTCGGCGTGCGCCAGCCGGTAGGCGTCGGCGATTTGACCAGCGGGCTGCTGCTGGTGGATCTGCTGCACGGCCTGTCGCTAAAAGAGGCGCTGGAACACATTACGGCGGCGGTCTATGAAGTCATGCTGAAAACCCATGAGATGGGGGAGTATGAACTCCAGCTGGTAGCCGCTCAGGAGAGTATTGCCAATCCACAGCAGCATTTCGACGCGGTAAAGCTGTAGTATTGCCGGGCTGAGAGCCAGCCCGGCCACTCTTACTTCTCGTTGCCGAAGCCCTGCTTAAGTAGCGCGGGCAGCACGTCCGGGAAGTAGATGTTCTTATAATAGCCGGCAACGCTCTCGCTCCAGCTGTCGCCATCCTGACGGCCAATGGCCTGCCAGTGCTGCACCATTTCCTGGTTATAGGCGGCGATGTTCTCCTGCAGGTTTTCCGTACTGTAGTGCTCCTCGTGACGGAAAGTACTCATTGGCAGGCGCGGTTTCTGGTGCGCAGGCTCGTCGACATAGCCAATCGCCAGTCCCACCACCGGGAAAGTCAGCTCCGGAAGATGCAGCAGTTCAATCATCGCCTGCGGATCGCGACGGATACCGCCAATTGGCACAATGCCCAGCCCTTCAGCCCGCGCGGCCGTCATGACGGCACCCAGCGCAATGCCAACATCGGTCGCGCCGGAAACCACGCTCTCAATGCTCTGCTGTGCAATCTGCTGTTGATCGATCGCCGACATCGCCTGCTGGCTTTTATGCATATCCAGTACAAAAGTAATAAACAGCGGGGCTTTGGCGATCCACGGCTGGCCACCGGCGATCGCGGAAATCTTGCCGCGAGCCTCAGCATTACGCGTAATAACCAGTGACACCTGCTGTGAGTTGACCGAGGTGGGTGCACGGTAAGCGGACGCAACCAGACGATCGAGAAGAGCGTCATCAACAGGACGATCGGTAAAGCTGCGCTCGCTTTTATGGGCAGT
>DOOK01000138.1:8039-9381 GCA_003512805.1 Erwinia sp.
CAATTACGGAATTCATAGTACCTCCAGATGTGATAGCGGCAGAGTATAAGGCATTGCCGCTACGCGGTTTAACACCTTATGCCCTGGTCCCTCCGGAGGCAGTAACGATTTTTAGCTCAGGCCTTCTGCTGCCAGCGCCTCCGCGACGTGCGGCCGTGCCGCAACTCGTTCAAACCAGGCCTGCAGCGTGGTCAGACTCGCCGTATTCAGCTCGAGGTGTTTTGCCCAACGCATCACGGTAAACAGATAGGCGTCGGCGGCCGTAAAATGTGCGCCCAGCAGCCACTGCTTATCCTTCAGCTCGCCGTCTGTCCAGGCCAATTTCTCTTCCAGCTGCTGACGTACCACGGTTTTATACGCTTCCGGGGCCGTGTCGCTGAACAGCGGTGAAAAACTTTTATGCAGCTCGGAGGAGATAAAGCTCAGCCATTCCAGCGTTTGATAGCGCGCCAGCGAGCCGGCCGGTGCCAGCAGCTGACGGTCCGGCTTCAGGTCTGCCAGGTACTGCACAATAGCCACGCCCTCGGTCAGCACGGTACCGTCATCAAGCTGCAGCGCGGGCACTTTTCCTTTTGGATTTATCCGGCGGTAATCTTCATGTTGCTCCGTGACCCCGGCGGCGGTATCGACCTTAACCAGCGTAAAATCAAGACCTGTTTCCAGCATCACAATATGTGGAGAAAGCGAACAGGCGCCGGGCTTAAAGAACAGTTTCATAGCGTACTCCCTGACTCTGAGGAAAAGATATTCTTAGCTTAGTGCCGTCTGCTCAAAAAGTCAGCGACCGCGCGTACGCATTTGTCCCAATCGTTTTTTTTGCAGGCTGGCGCAGCTTATCCTGCTGGAAACTGGCAAGATTGGACAGCACGATACAGACCAGATCGCGGAGTAATTGCAGCCGTGAAGGACAGAACAGGGAGCCTGCTTCGCTGGCCGGATCGGAACGGCGTCAGATATCCTGACGGCTCACGACAAAGATCGGGCCTCCCGACTGTGCCATCCCGACAAAGACCAGCCTTCCAGGCTGCGCTATCGCGATAAAGACTGGACTTATCGTTAAAGGTTTCGCTTGTCGACACGACGAAGGCTATTTTGCTGGTTTACGCCGCATTCAGCAGGAGTAGGCCAAACACGAGGAGAAAGAGTATGACGGCTTTAACGCTTTACGGAACTGAACTCTCCGGCCATGTGCATCGCGTCCGGCTGCTACTGGCTATGTTGGGGCTGTCGGCAGCCTGGAAGACGGCGGATGCCGACGTCAGAAAAAGCGCAGATTTTCTGGCGCTAAACCCGTTGGGACAGGTGCCGGTATTGGTGGATGGGGAAGATGTCATTACCGACA
>DOOK01000137.1 GCA_003512805.1 Erwinia sp.
ATCCAGGTGGTTGGTCGGCTCATCCATAATCAGCACGTTCGGTTTTTCCATCATCAGCTTACCGAACAGCATACGCCCCTTCTCACCGCCGGAGAGCACTTTCGCTGGCTTTTTAATGTCGTCCTGGCTGAACAGCAGGCGACCCAGAATGCTGCGTACCGCCTGCTCGTCGTCGCCTTCCTGCATCCACTGGCTCATCCAGTCGAATACAGTCAGGTCATTCGCAAAATCGTGCGCGTGATCCTGAGCGTAATAGCCGATGCGGGCATTTTCTGACCATTTAACCGTACCGTTGTCCGGCTGCTGTTCGCCTACCAGCGTTTTCAGCAGCGTGGATTTACCGATACCGTTCGGTCCGATAATCGCCAGCTTTTCGCCCACTTCCAGCAGCAGATTCACCTTTTTAAACAGCGGCCCCTGATCGAAGCCCTTGGTAAGCTCTGCCAGCTCCAGCGCGTTACGGAACAGCTTTTTATCCTGCTCGAAGCGGATAAACGGGTTCTGACGGCTGGAAGCCTTCACTTCATCCAGCTTGATTTTGTCGATCTGTTTGGCACGAGAAGTGGCCTGACGCGATTTAGAGGCGTTGGCGCTAAAGCGGCTGACAAACGACTGAAGTTCGTTGATCTGTGCTTTCTTTTTGGCGTTATCGGCCAGCAGACGCTCGCGTGCCTGGGTGGCCGCCGTCATGTACTCGTCATAGTTGCCCGGGTAAACGCGCAGCTCGCCGTAATCCAGGTCGGCCATATGGGTACAGACCATGTTCAGGAAGTGACGGTCGTGTGAAATAATAATCATGGTGCTGTTACGTTCGTTCAGCACCTGCTCCAGCCAGCGAATAGTATCGATGTCCAGGTTGTTGGTAGGCTCATCGAGCAGCAGGATCTCTGGATTAGAGAACAAGGCCTGCGCCAGAAGCACGCGAAGCTTCCAGCCTGGCGCGACTTCGCTCATTGGGCCATAGTGTTGCTCCAGCGGAATGCCCACGCCCAGCAACAGTTCGCCCGCACGTGATTCTGCGGTATAGCCGTCCATTTCACCGTATTTTTCTTCCAGATCGGCCACTTTATAGCCGTCTTCTTCGCTCATTTCCGGCAGCGCGTAAATCCGATCACGCTCTTCTTTCACTTCCCACAGCTCGCCGTGGCCCATGATCACCGTATCCAGCACGGAGTACTGCTCAAAGGCGAACTGATCCTGACGGAGTTTACCGATACGCTCGTTAGGGTCGAGCGATACGTTGCCCGCCGACGGCACAAGATCGCCGCCGAGGATTTTCATAAAGGTGGACTTGCCGCTACCGTTGGCACCGATCAGGCCATAGCGGTTGCCGCCGCCAAATTTGACAGAGATGTTTTCGAACAGCGGCTTACTGCCAAACTGCATGGTGACGTTGCTGGAAACTAGCACAGGATTGCCTTTCGTTTACGATGGGGGAATAAATCAGCGCATAGTATGCCAAAAAAAAGGGGCGGCGAATACACCGCCGCCCGCTGAAGCTTTCCGTTTTCGCTAATGGCTTTCCGCTTTACGTTCCGTTGCGGGTATAGCTCGTGTCCCGACGTCGTCACTCAGCCAGTCATGCAGATAGTGCTCGATCTGTTCCAGGCTGCGGTTGCGCGTTTCCGGCACGCATTTAATAACAAAAACGGCCCCGAATAAGCCTACAAAAGCGAAAATAAAGAACGCTCCGGAAAGCCCGACCGTCGCCAGCAGCACCGGGAAAGCCAGTGAGATAACAAAGTTGGCTATCCACATTGCGAATACCGCGCCGCCCATAAAGATCCCGCGCAGGCGCGTTGGGAAAATTTCCGACAGCAGCAGCCAGGTCACCGGCGACAGGGCGCCCTGCTGGAAGCTGAGGAACATCAGCATCCCCAGCAGGACCAGATAGCTTCGCATCATGTCCGGCTGGCCACCTATTGTTTCCGGCATGAAATAGCTGACGCAACCAATAAAAAGCAGGCAGGCAGTACAGCCGAACTGGCCGATCATCGTCATAGTCCGGCGACCCAGACGGCCCAGTAGCCAGATGCCGACAAAGGTCATCAACACTGAAATTGCACCGTTGGCGATGGTGGCAAACAGGGCAGCGTCGGTGCTCATACCTACCGCTTTTAGCATGGTGGGCGCGTAATACATAATGGTGTTGACGCCGGAAAGCTGCTGAATAACCGCGATGCCGATGCCGATAAGAAACAGTTTGAACAGCCAGGGTTTGCGCAGCGCTTTCAGACTGGGTTTGCTTCTGTTCTCTTCCTCACTGAGCGTTTCTTCGATTTCGGTCATTTCCCACTCTACATCACTTTTAGCGCGGGTTCGTTCCAGTACCTTGCGTGCCTCAGCCAGACGCCCTTTCATCGCATACCAGCGCGGCGTATCGGGCATAAACATCATGCCAAACCAGAGGGCCACGGCAGGCACAGTCGCGATGGCCAGCATCCAGCGCCAGGTTTGTTCACCGCCCCAGGCAGCATTAAAACCGGCGTTAGAGATATAGGCCAGCATTTGACCGGAAACGATCATCAATTCCTGCAGCGTCACCAGCTGCCCACGCTTGTTGGCAGGCGCGATTTCAGCGATGTAAACCGGCACGGTTGCGGCCGCGCCGCCTACCGCCACGCCTAATACCAGGCGGAAGAAAATCATCCAGTGCACATCCGGTGCCAATGAGGTTCCCAGGGCGCCAACAGCAAAAATAACGGCGAGAACGATAATGATTTTCTTCCGCCCGGCTGCCGCAGCGAAATGGCCGGCAATCAGCGCGCCAAAGGCGGCACCGAACAGCAGCGAACTGGTGACCAGGCCGGTAGTAAACGGCGTGAGGTGCAGCTCCGTGCCCATAAACAGCAGCGCGCCCGAAATAACGCCGGTATCGTAACCAAATAGCAGGCCGCCCAGCGTAGCAATCACCGCGATTACCTTAACGAAGGGTTCCGTGCGTGACGTGCTGTTCGGTCCCGATGCCCGATTGGGCGTGAGATATTGTTCTTTAGGCATAATGTTGACCTCTTCATTATTCGCAGGTCAGGCTGCCAGGATGGATACGTGGCGCCTGGTGTATTCTCCAGGCTCTTAACTTAGTGCATTTCTTTCATTTGAAAGAACAATGAAAATTAAATTTTGCGGCACAGCTCTCACGGTCTGATTGTTTTTGTGACGCAAGTATCATACAGAAGGGATCCTCTTCGCCTTTGCGGCTATCAGCCTGCGTACGGAAGCAAACCGGGCACCGATGCTACTAAAATTTTTATTTCATTTGATGGAAATACCTCAACCGAATTTTACCTGATGCGATTGCAGCGGATTTTTTGCTGCTGACAGACATTCAGACTGGTGAAGGGACAGGCGGCATCGGATTAATAATGGCAAGACGATAAGAATTTAGCGTCAGATAAGACAGGGAAAAAGACAAAGGCCTGGGCTGGCGGCAACATTACGTTACCACCAGCCGGGCTATGGCATCACGGCGTATCGCCACTTTCCGCCGGACCAAAAACGGAGTAATTCGGCAGCTGTACGTTCTGATAAAGTTCCCAGCCGCCACCCAGCGCTTTATAAAGCGCGACCAGATCCAGACTGCTCTGTACCCTGGCGGAGGCGGCCTGCTGCTTCGCCTGAGAGAGCTGGCGCTGCGCGGTCAGCGAGTCGATAAACGAAGAAAGCCCCTTACCGTAGCTGTCATTAGCTAAATCGAAGGCGTTTTGCAGCGCATCGACCGTTTGATCCAACCCTTCAACCTGCTGCTGGTCGGTGCGATAGCTGACTAACGCGTTTTCCACATCCTGCAAGGCGGTCAGCACGGTCTGACGGTAGCCAAGTGCTGCACTGGCCTGCTCCGCTCTGGCGAGCCTGACGCCCGATACCAGCCTGCCGCCCTGGAAGACAGGCAGCGAAACCGAGGCGCCGTAGCTGTAGAAATGGCTGCTCCAGTTATCCAGATAGCTGGCATCAGTGTTGCGCATCCCAAATTGCCCGGTCAGCGAAAAGTCGGGAAACAGTTGCGCGACGGAAACGCCAATATTGGCTGTTGCCTCATGCAACCTCGCCTCCGCCTGGCGCACGTCAGGACGACGCCGTGCCAGCGTGGACGGCAGACCGACCGATACTGCTTTCGGCAAGGCCGGCATCGCTTTCGGCGCGGCCAGCTCGGCATCCAGGGCGCCAGGTGGCTTGCCCGTCAGAACCGCCAGTCCGTTCATCGCCTGATGAATTTGCGCTTCATACTGCGGCAGCTGCGCCTGCAGAGAATGCAGCTGAGCGCGCGCGTTTTCCACATCCATCTGGGGAGCAAGGCCGTTGCGTTGCTGACTTTGGGTCAGTTCCAGCGTCTGCTGCGCGACGTCAATCTGCGTTTGCAGTGTCTGGCTAATCAGCTGCGCGCCGCGCAGCTGTAAATAAGTTCGGGCTACTTCTGCCTCCAGAGAGACCAGCGCATCGTTACGGCTTTCCAGTGATTCCTGCTGCTGCGCGCCTGCCGCCTCGACCTGCCGACGGACTTTGCCCCACAGATCCAGTTCCCAGGCGGCGTCAAAGCTCCCCTGATACAGCCCAACCGGTTTAGTCAGCCCGTTCAGCGCCGAGCGGACATCGCTATCCCCGCCGATATTATCCAGCTGGTCGTAAACGCCTTTGGATTCCAGTTCGCCCTTCAGGCCCAGCTGCTGGCGCTGTGCCGACGCGGCACCGTTAAGAGTGGGAAACCACGCGCCACGAGCCTGATTAAGCTGCTGTCGAGAACCGGCAATACGTAAAACCGCCTGTTGCAGGCTCAGGTTACCGGCAATAGCGCGATCGATAAGGCTGTTTAACTGGGGGTCGTTAAAAGACTTCCACCAGCCCGGGTTGGTCACGGTGCTTTGGGGACGAGACGCACGATCCGA
>DOOK01000015.1 GCA_003512805.1 Erwinia sp.
CAATGAAGACAACGGCCAGTATCCTGCATGGCGGCTGGGCGGCTCTTACACCGCGGGCGATATTATTACCCATCAGGGTAAAAACTGGGTTTGCATCCAGACGCATATTGCTTACGCGGTTGAGTGGGCACCAGGGCTGGCAGAAAGCCTGTGGGGTCAGGTGCGTTAATTGAGCTTTTCGGGCCGAAAGGAGGCGGCCCGTCAATAACGCCTGACGTACATTCACGTTGTTGAGCCGTCAGCGGCTTGTACAGCGTGATTTTTAATACGCTTTTACTGACTGAAGCGCGTATCAGAAATCACGCCGTCTTATCGGTAAAGAGTTGGCCAGCGCTCCCTGGGCTGGCAACGGGGGGTAACCAGTAAATTTATCATGAGAAACAGAATGAAAATCAGCGAAAAAGGTATCCGCTTTATTAAAGAAGAAGAGGGGGAAAAACTTACGGGCTATCTGGATTGTGTGGGGATCCCGACTATCGGCGTGGGCCATACCGGTAACGTGGACGGCGTAGCTATCAGTAAAGCGATGATTATTAGCGCCGAAAAATCCACCGAACTGCTGCACAAAGATCTGGCTGTAGTCGAGCAGGCTATTGCGAACGCTGTCACCGTGCCGCTAAGTCATCATCAATATGACGCGCTTTGCAGCCTGATTTTTAATATCGGCGTAACGGCCTTTGTTCATTCTACGGTGAGAAAAAAGCTGAACGAAAGGAAATATCAGGAAGCGGCAGACGCTTTTTTGTTGTGGAAAAGAGCGGGGAAAAAGGTCAATTTGCTGCTGCCGCGTAGAAAACGGGAATACGCGCTGTTTTTAACGCCGGACGGTCAGCGCTGAAGTTTTGCCTGGGTAGGGTGACTTTCCCGCTGATTTTCACCAGAGCGCCACATATTTTTAACGTCGCTGTCATTTTTTTCTGCCATGCTTGTATCCTTAAAGGCTATTCAGTTGTTGTCCGATCGGCGGGCCGATGAACGAGTCTGTCACTTTTACAGGAAAATTTATGACTTTGATTGCCAGCTTCAGCCACTCTTTTGCCGATTCGCAGCGCGCTTTCCGCCTTATTTTGAAAGCGATAAGCGAACCCGGTGTAAAAGTTACGCTGCCGCAAATCCCGGTATGGGGCAATGCTTCGCCTGCGGCAACGGCTATTCTGATGACGCTGGTGGATCGGGAAACACCGTTCTGGCTCGACAGCTCGCTCGGTGACGAAGCGATGCTGGCAAATTTACAGCGTTTCGGTGCCAGAACGGCGGCCAAAGCGGAAGCGTCGGTGGCACTGCTTCATGCCGCTTCTGATATCGCCATCGCGGAATTTTCGCCAGACAGCTGCTCGCCCGCCACCGTCATTATTGAGGTGCCGACACTGAGCGGCGGCCTGACGCTGCGCTTAAGTGGTCCGAACCTGAGGGAGTCCCGCGCCGTCGCGCCAAAACTGCCGAAAGCAGTTCTGCATTATCTGCGTGAGCGGGTGCACTCTTTTCCCCAGCCAATCGACCTGATTTTTACCTGTGGCGATCAGATGATGGCGCTGCCGCACACCACCAACGTCGTGGTCTGTTAACCGGCTATCTCCCACCACATTTTATTTAACGGGTAATAGCGGTCTTGCGGATCGGGCTGACGCTCCCAGGGTTTATCAATAATGTAATGAATATTCTTCACTTCAGGCAGGTGCCACATGGCGCTGTGCTGGAAGGGAAGGGTCTTCAGCGCATTATAAATGTAGGGCAGCGGCCGCCAGCGTTGGTGGTAGTAATCGTTAAGAAAATCCTGCTCGGCAAACAGATAGCGTGACAGATCCTTCACCTCGGCCAGCTTTTGCAGCATATCCTCATAAACAGCGCGATCCGGCGTCAGCACCAAAAAGCCCCCGTTCAGATAATTATCCACTTCCTCGGGCTGCTCCGTATGATCCACACCCCGGCAATAGCTATAGAAGCAGTTTTCCGGCGTCCAGCTTTTCGGGTAGCTGGGGATCTTATTGGGATTGCATCGGCAGGCGTGGCACGCGGCAATGCTCTCTTTAGCCAGCGTCAGAGCAAAGAGTTCATCCATGTTCTGCACCACCAGCATGTCCGCATCGAGAAAAACAATGCGCTCAAATTCTGTCAGCTGCCACGCCGCCAGCTTAGTCCAGACTTCAGAAAAGCGTGCATTGGCGTAGTGATGTGGCAGGCTACTGTCGGGACTGACCGGCTGCACTTCCCGTACCAGACAGCCTTGCTGCTCCAGAGTTTGCCGGCTTTGGGCGTCAATATTTTCCGTTACCATAACCACTAGGGGGTAACGGCTGCCGCTTTTTTTCAGCGAACGATTCAACGCGCTGACGCCTACCAGATAGCCCGGCTGCGTCAGCAGGGTTGCCCATGCCTTCATTGGCATTCTCCTTATTAATCAAACAGTGCTGCGGTAAACGCATTATCAAATTTGTGCTGCGGATCCAGCGTCTCGCGGACCTGCCGGAACGCTTGCCACTGTGGGTAAATTTCCGGCCAGCTGTACAGCGATTCGTCAAAATATTTGCCCCAGTGTGGCCTGCCGCCTTCCGCCGCCAGGACCTGCTCAATAGCCTGCAAAAAGCTGACGCCTTCTTCAGAAAGCGAACCGTCTTCGGCGTAATAAACGACAAAGCCAAAGAAACAGGTATCGACGCCGTAAGCCGGGCTTAGCCAACTTGCAGAGGGACCGGTACAACGCAGGATAATTGGATAGTGCATATGGGGCTGCGTGTCGCTATGCCAGGCTTTAATCTTGCGAATAACATCGCCCACGCGCGACAGCGGGATGCCGATCTCAACGTTGATCTGCGGCGTAGCAATACCGCGACAGAATACCTGGTAAACGTCGCCAGTGACGTCGGAGAAATCTTTAAAACGCGTGACGGTGCGGAACGGCTTGCCGTTTTCATCAACAATTTTGGTATCGCTACGCATATGCTGCAGTGTTTGATCGATGGTGTCATTCATCGCATCGCTGGTTTCTTCCTGCTTCACCAGGTCGTTATTATTGGCGTGATACTGCGCAATTTCTTCGCTATTGGCTTCACGAGCCGTCCATACGTGCACCTGATTTTCATTAGGAAACCACCACGCTTTGCTCAGCGCATAGTTATGGTTCCAGTCCAGAATGTCCTGCTCCAGCGTGTCGCCACTGACGGCGTTTTTATAACAGGTATAAACCAGGGATGGTCGTGTACGCAGCGTTACCTGGGTCACAATACCCAACGCCCCAACGCCGAGCTGCACGGCCGGGAAAAACGGATGATCGCGGTCAAAATCCGCCACGGTACCGTCCGCCAGCACCATACGAATACTCAGCGCCTCGTCGGCAATAGAGCTTTGCTGCAGGCCCTGGCCGTGGGTACCGGTCGCCAGCGCACCTGCCAGCGTCTGCGCGGCGATAACGCCGGGCGAAGAGGGCAGCATTTTGCCTTCGGCACTCAGGACTTTATAAATCTCATGCATGGGCGTGCTGCCTGCAAAGGTCGCGCTGTTGTCATCCATCGCGATTAATCCTCGCAGATGGCGTAGATCAAGCAGCGTATCGCCAGCCTCCGCCAGTTTGAGGACGCGGCCAGGCGACATTTTGTTGCCGATGACGCGGACTTTCCCACGACTGGCGGCAATCAGTCGGCAAAGCTCTTCTTCCGTTTCAGGGGCGCTGACGGCGTTGCGGTCGCCCAGCGTGGCGTTCTGCGCCCAGTTCATGATTTTGCCTTCTTCGACATCCGGCTGACGGCGTGGGTAACCGGCATTTTCGCTTGTCATTAGTAGCTCCTGGCGTAAGGCCTTTTAATAGATAACATGCGGGACGAACTTAAGGGGTTAACCTTAGTAAGCGTAGTTGAATCGCCCCGGAACAACAGCGTGACAGGGCTATAAAGTTGTACATCATATTTACTGGTTGTACAACTTTATGCGGCCGTGGGCCGCAGATAGCGCAGCGTGGCGTCTACCACCAGCTGGCGATTACGGGCAATGCTTTGCTGTTCACTTTCATTATTGCCAAACAGCGTATTGAAGGTGTAACGATTGGAGACGTTGTGCGTGCAGATACTGCTGATCAGGCGATGCACGTCTACCGTATTCACGCCCGGATCGAAAACGCCTTCAGCCTTGCCCCGTGTCAGGATCTCGTCCAGCACGTTAAGCGCGCTCTGGTTGAGGGCTTTAATACGTGCGGACTGGCTGATATAGCGTCCCCGCATCAGGTTTTCACTGCAGACCAGGCGGATAAAATCGGGATGGGAGAGATGGTAGTCAAAGCTGGCTTCTGCCAGCTTTTGCATCGCCAACAGCGGCGGCAGCTCGGTCAGGTTAAGCTGCGTTTCGTGCTGGCGAATAGCCTGATAAACCTGTTCCAGCACGGCCACATACAGGTTTTCTTTATTAGCAAAGTGATAGACCACCATGCGCTTGGTGGTGCCGGCATGGTCAGCGATCTGCTCCATGCGCGCGCCCTGTAAACCAAACTCGGCAAAAGTTGCCAGCGCGCCGGCAAGAATACGTTTCTTTAACCCTTCCGGGTCATTTTTTCGTTTAGCAAGTGCAGGCATAGCCAATCAGTTAGTCCGTCATCCAGAGCCTTTGCGGCTGAAGCGCACAAGAATACCATAAAAACCCTAAGCTGATTTTCGGGAAAGGTTGGAAGAAGAGCATATTTCCGTGCTGGCCGCACCTGCGGTTAAATCGACTTAACGCATCCACCCGATTGCAGGAGAAATTTATGTCCCGTTTGAAAAGATATTTTGCGGCTTTTTATGCCTGGTCTTCGCCATCCGCTTTGTCAGAAGAGACCGCCGGTCTGACTGAATCCCTGCTGCCAATGGGCCAGCTCTACGGCTTTGAGATGAGCTGGCAGCGGGCAAGAGGATATGGTGAAAAATAATCGCTATCGCCTGACGCTGCGCTACAGCTACTGGAATGAACTGTGCACTTTACCGTGCCGCGTATTCAGCAACGCGGCACCTTTTTTTAATGCAGCGGCCAGTGGCCAGCCAGTTCCAGCGCGGCATGGCGAATCGCTTCCACACTTTGCTCAAACTCTTCCGCCGTCATTTTTTCCAGCTCGTTAAAATATTCTTCTTTACCGTGCAGCGCAATGGCATGGAGCGCAGGCTGAAGGTGTTCCGGCAGCGCCGACCAGTCGCTTAGCGCCACGCCTTTCATATAACCGATGCACCACTCTTCAACAATAGTGACCTCAAGGTCTTCCTCGCTGCTGGTGCCGAACAGCGGTTCAAACTGCTCCGGGTACTCTTTCAGCCGTTCGGCGATATCATTCTGATGCTGCGCTACCAGCTCGCTAAAGCGCTGACTGTCGACTTCGTTCCAGAGCGGAAGATTATTTTCACCGCCCCAGATAATGGCCTGTAGACGTTCGTCAGAAACGGCATCCGGTGCAGAGAGCAGGGCGGTCAACAGCCCATCCAGTTCAGAGGCGTCAAGCACCGCATCGTCAGTGCCGTACTGCGCCAGAATATTGTCAAGCCATTCCAGCTCTTCAGCCGTTAAAGGTCCTTGTTGCATGTTATGCCCTCTTTTTTCCGTGGATTACTTTATGGAACGCTATTCTCAACGCCAGCGGCGTAAAAAGCCATCCTGTCAGCTCGATACCGCTAAAAAGCATCCTGCCTGCTGATAACCGGCGGACGCATTCAGACTCTGACAGCAATTATGGTTCCTTTATTGCAAACGAGCGGGGAATTTGTTGCGTGAACAGCGGTTACCGGGGAAGGGCGGCGGCATAACAGGAAAGAGTAAACTTTTGCATGAGTAGAGAGTCTGGAAGCGGGCCGGGACTTACCGCGCTGAGTGACATAACACTTTTTTAGTCATTTCAAAGAATTGCGGGGTTAACCGGTAGCCGCGGGTAGGGTAAGCTTGATGTGTCAGGCTTAACCATGCACTCATAGTGCACTCGCATGGCCACCAGTCAGGCAGACACTACGGCCTGGGATGCCAGGGTGAACAAGAGCATGTCGGCCGTGCAGGAACCCCTTACGTTGACAGGCCAGCCCGGCTGTTCAGCTTAATTATCAATATTATTTACTCATCAGTACAATCACAAGGTCTGCACAACAGTTGATAAAACTTTCCCTGCACCACAGTTTTCCTGCAGGCGACATAAATGTTGGAAGCACCGGGCAAGAGCTTCAACTGAAAAGTCATAAAGATAACAAGAACAGGAAAAGTTGCTGCCTGAGTAACGGGAGGAATGGCTGATTTTAAAGACAGGCATATATTGGGTGGAAACGAGGCCGTTATCAGACCTGTTAGTGCTTATATAATAAAAGCTGTCAGGTTTTAACCTGATAAAGAGAGGGTGACCCTCTTTCATTGATAAACAGCGTGCTGCATATAAGCAGGATGAATATTTATGTTTTACAACCAATACAGGAAGAGAGCCTCTGCCACCTATTTGTGGTCTGTCACGGGGTTAGGATTACGAGGGCAAGTTAATAATTTCGATGGCGGTATCGAAATTTTTCATTAGGGAAAACATCATCGTTATTCTATTAATATACAAGCCAGCAGAAACGTTAACACGGATCAGGATAAGTGCGGAAAACATCTTTCTGCACTGAAAATAACTTCGGAAAGATAATGGCTTTTATAGTTTTTCCAACCAGTTTCCTGAGAAAAAATCAAAGCAGAAGCAGAAGCAGAAG
>DOOK01000355.1 GCA_003512805.1 Erwinia sp.
TCTTTCCCTACACGACGCTCTTCCGATCTTCGCTGCTGACAGGCCTGCAAAAGCCCATGCGCATAAGGGCTGTGAACGCTGCCCTCAAGGCCGTGGAAAATTATCACGCGTGGCTTGTGGCTTGCGCGCGCCGGATCTTCACTCCAGGCCAGATCGACAAAATCGCTGTCCGGGAGCGTCAGACGCTGCCAGTGCGGACGTAAAACGATACGGCGACGGATCAGGCGCGGCAGGATGGTTTGCAGATGCGCGTTGCTCATGCCTGTTATCGGGCGAAAAACGGCCGCCGCCGGGTTAACATTCATCTTCAAAAGGTCTGTAGGATCCTTATCACGTGAGTGGCTTCGGCGAGTCATTTTCCGGCACAGGCAATAAACGCCTTGCCCTGTTTAACTGAAAACGTAGTCGAAGCCGGATCTGCTTTGACGCGCTACAAGCGCACAAGGCTCTGATAATAGGTTAAGCACACTCCCGGACGCCAATTTAGTTTCCTGTAGCCGTCGCTGTCGACAAACGTTATACCGCAATACCGGGCAGGCGCTGCCTGTCGCGTCAGATATTGGCAGGCCACTCCTGCTTTGTACCCGGTACAGGAAGCGGCAGGTAACCTGTCTCTGCCTGTACGGTTTTTTATGCCGTTTTTTGGCAATAAAATCCCGCCTTTCTTCTAAGGACTTATCGTTATAACCGATAATTTTTAATTACTTTATTGCGGCAATCGCTCTCGGTTACAAAGGTTTTATTCACCTTTATAACAATAACAACCGGAGCAAAGCATGACGCATCAATTTTCTCTTTCACTGCTGGCCGTCACCCTTTCTCTCTCCACGCTAAGCGCGCAGGCCGTTGACGTTACCGTGGCGTATCAGACCTCGGCGGAACCGGCCAAGGTCGCGCAGGCCGATAACACTTTCGCCCAAACCAGTGGCGCAAAGGTGGACTGGCGCAAGTTTGACAGCGGGTCCAGCGTGGTCAGGGCGCTGGCTTCGGGCGATGTGCAAATCGGTAATATCGGCTCAAGTCCGCTCGCCGTGGCAGCCAGTCAGCAGGTGCCGATTGAAGTCTTTCTGCTGGCGTCGCAGCTTGGCAATTCTGAAGCGCTGGTGGTGAAGAAAAGCATCAAGGATCCCAAAGACTTAATCGGCAAACGTATCGCCGTGCCTTTTATCTCCACCACGCACTACAGCCTGCTGGCCGCGCTTAAGCATTGGGGCCTTAAGCCAGGCCAGGTGCAAATCGTCAATCTGCAGCCGCCCGCAATTATTGCCGCCTGGCAGCGCGGCGATATTGACGGTGCCTACGCCTGGGCACCGGCGGTGAACGAGCTGGAAAAAGAAGGGACGGTGCTGACGGATTCCGCCCAGGTAGGCAAATGGGGTGCGCCAACGCTGGACGTTTGGGTGGTGCGCAAAGATTTCGCGCAGCAGCATCCTGAAGTGGTCACCGCTTTCGCCCGTAGCGCGCTGGCGGCACAAAAGGCCTATCTGGATAACCCTGAAAGCTGGCTTAAGGATGAAAACAATCTTAACAAGCTGTCGCGTCTGAGCGGTGTGCCAGCGCAGCAGGTGCCGGGGCTGGTAAAAGGCAATACCTACCTGACGGCGCAGCAGCAGGTCGCGCAGCTGGGCCAGCCGGTTGATAAAGCTATCGGCGATACCGCTCAGTTTTTAAAAGAACAGGGCAAAGTGCCGCAGGTCGCCAGTGATTACAGCCGCTTTGTCACCGACCGCTTTGTTAAAAATCTTACTCAGTAAGGAGTCGCCATGCTTTCGGTCTCGCATCTGACGGCCCGTTACGACGGCCACCTCGCGCTTGAAAATATTAACCTGACGATAGCCGGGAAAGAACTGGTTGTCGTGCTGGGACCTTCCGGCTGCGGTAAAACCACGCTGCTGAATCTGATCGCCGGTTTCCTTACGCCGGATTCCGGGAGCATCACGCTGGATGGCCAGCGCGTAAGCGGGCCGGGGGCCGAGCGCGGCGTGGTGTTTCAGCATGAGGGACTGCTGCCATGGCGCAACGTGCTTGATAACGTCGCCTTTGGGTTGCAGCTGGCCGGCACAGACAAAGCGACGCGCCACGAAACGGCCCGCCAGATGCTGAAAAAGGTAGGCCTGGGCGGCGCAGAAAAGAAATTTATCTGGCAGCTTTCTGGCGGAATGCGCCAGCGCGTCGGCATTGCGAGGGCATTAGCTGCCGACCCGCAGCTGCTGTTACTGGATGAGCCTTTTGGTGCGCTGGATGCGTTTACCCGTGAGCAAATGCAGGAGCTGTTGCTGAATCTGTGGCGAGACAGCGGCAAGCAGGTGCTGTTGATTACGCACGATATCGAAGAGGCCGTCTTTTTGGCCAGCGAACTGATTCTGCTGTCGCCAGGCCCGGGCAGAATTATCGAGCGTTTGCCGCTGGCGTTTGGCCGCCGCTATGCCGACGGAGAAGCTTGCCGCAGCATTAAGTCCGATCCCGATTTTATCGCGACGCGTGAACACGTATTGAGTCAGGTTTTCCAACAGCGCGAGGTATTTTCATGAGCCTGTTATCCACCGAAAAAGCCGCTGTGCGCCGGCCCGGGCTGCGTTGGCCAGTCAATCGTCAGTTTACGCTGAGCGTGGCGACGCTGTTGACGCTGCTGGTCATCTGGTGGGCCGTCACGGCTTTTGGCCTGATTGCTCCGCTTTTTTTACCCTCGCCGAAGCAGGTTTTCCATCAGCTGCTGGTGGTCGCCAGCCCGCAGGGTTTTATGGATGCGACGCTCTGGCAACATCTGGCGGCCAGCCTGACGAGAATAGCGATAGCGCTGCTGGCCGCCACGCTGATCGGCGTGCCGACCGGCATTCTGATGGGGCTGAGCGAAACCGCGCGCGGCATCCTTGACCCGCTGATTGAACTGTACCGACCGGTGCCACCGTTGGCTTATCTTCCGCTGATCGTCATCTGGTTTGGCATTGGCGAAACGTCCAAAGTCCTGCTGATTTACCTGGCGATTTTCGCTCCCGTAGTGATGTCGACGCTGGCAGGCGTGCAAAGCGCGCAGCAGGTTCGTCTGCGGGCTGCACAGTCATTGGGCGCGACTCGCTGGCAGATGCTGTGGTTTGTCCTGCTGCCCGGCGCGCTGCCGGAAATTTTAACCGGCCTGCGTATCGGTCTTGGCGTCGGCTGGTCAACACTGGTGGCCGCCGAGCTTATCGCCGCCACGCGCGGGCTGGGCTTTATGGTGCAATCTGCCGGAGAATTTCTGGCCACTGATGTGGTACTGGCAGGCATTGCTGTTATCGCGCTGATTGCCTTTACGCTGGAGCTGGGGCTGCGCGCCTTACAGCGCCGTTTAACCCCCTGGCATGGAGTCTCATCATGAACGAACGTCTGTCTGTTACCGCGCTTGGCCCGAACATTGGTGCTCAGGTCGCTAACGTCGATCTCAGCCGCCCGCTAAGCGACGCGCAGTTTGAGCAGCTTTACCATGCGTTGATCCGCCATCAGGTCCTGTTTTTCCGTCATCAGCCTGTTACGCCCGCCCAACAGCGAGCGCTGGCAGCCCGCTTCGGCGATCTGCATATCCATCCTGTTTATCCACACGCACCAGGTGTGGAAGAGATTATCGTGCTGGACACGCACAATGATAACCCGCCGGATAACGATAACTGGCATACCGATGTCACCTTCATTGACACGCCGCCGGCCGGTGCAATCCTGGCGGCGAAACAGCTGCCGGAAACGGGCGGCGACACGCTGTGGGCTAGCGGTATTGCGGCCTGGGAAGCGCTCTCCGAGCCGTTTAAGGCATTGCTCAGTGGATTACGCGCAGAACATGACTTTACCAAATCGTTTCAGGAATTTAAGTCCCGTGGTAGCGAAGAAGAGCATCAGCGCTGGAAGCAGGCGGTTGCCAGTCATCCGCCGCTGTTGCACCCGGTAGTGCGTACGCATCCGGTTAGCGGTAAATCAGCGTTGTTTGTTAATGAAGGTTTTACCACGCGTATTGTCGATTTAAGCCCGAAAGAGAGCGACGCGTTGCTGAGCTTTTTGTTTGCGCATATCACTAAGCCGGAATTTCAGGTGCGCTGGCGCTGGCAGCAGGACGATGTAGCGATTTGGGATAACCGGGTAACGCAGCACTACGCTAATGCAGACTATTTGCCTGCCCGGCGAATTATGCATCGTGCCACTATTCTGGGCGACAAGCCTTTTTATCGGGCCTCCCGCTCCTGAGCGACACGCGCTAATCGGCAGGCATAAGATTGCGTGTGAAGTTATGTACGTCAGCCTCTTTTTTGCGACGGTAGAGTTTGGCTTTGCGCGCACCGGTGGCTACGCTTTCACCCGTCTCCTCAAACATCTCTGAGGAGTCAAAGCGACGGATCAGGCTTTTGCGCTGTACTGGCCGGTCAAGGATGGCCTCGGTAGCTTCCTGTAACTGTGTCAGCGTAAAATGCTCCGGCAGGCAGAACACCGGCAGCAGCGTATACAGGGTTTTCTGCCGCAGCCGCTTTAAGGCGCTGCTGATAATCGCCTGGTGATCAAAGGCGATATCATTGCGCTGCATCGCGGCGGCTACCGGTAGCCACAGAGCATCACTGACGTCGCCGCTGCGGGGCTGGCAGCTTTCCTGCGCAATCAGGGCATACCAGGCGGTGGTCAGGCTCCAGCCGCGCGGATCGCGATCGGGTCCGGAAAACGTTTCAAGCTGCTCCAGCCACGGCGGGACCACCCCGGTTTTCTCCTGCAGCTTGCGTAAAGCGGTAGCGCGCGTAGAGGTATCAAACTGCATATCGATAAAGCAGATCGGAAGAGCGTCGTGTAGGGAAAGAGTGTAGTCGTGGTGTAGATCTCGGTGGTCGCCGTATCATTAAAAAAAAAAAAAAAAAGAAAAAAAAAAAAAAATAAAAA
>DOOK01000356.1:0-5038 GCA_003512805.1 Erwinia sp.
TTTCGTGATAGAGGTACAAGGCGACCTCTGTGCCGATAAAATGCTGTTCCAGCGAGCCATGGTCAATTTGATTACCAATGCCGTACGTCACGCGCCGGAAAACACGTTTATCAGAATAAAAGCCGAGGCGGCAGAAACGTTTATCGATATAGCAGTGGGTAATAAGGGCGAACCGCTGACAGAGACGGAAAAATTATACGAGCGTTTCTGGCGAGGCGATGAGGCGCGTAACGGCGAGGGATCGGGGCTGGGTCTTGCGCTGGTTAAAGCGATTGCAGAACTGCATGACGGCTATTGCTGGTATCAGCATCGACAGGGGGAAAACCTGTTTGGCATCCGGTTGAGCGGCAAAAATCCTGCCCGCCAGCAGCGGGCAGGAGAACAGGCTTAGTGAGGCTTCAGCAGTTTTTCCGCATGGCTGACGATGTTTTCCACCGTAAAACCAAACTCGTTAAACAGCTTCTCAGCCGGGGCCGATTCACCGAAGGTGGTCATGCCGACAATTGAGCCGTTCAGGCCGACATACTTGTACCAGTAATCCGCGATGCCCGCTTCCACCGCCACGCGAGCGGTCACGGTTGAAGGCAGTACGGATTCACGGTATGCCACATCCTGCCGGTCAAACAGATCGGTAGAAGGCATGGAAACGACACGGACTTTGTGACCGCTGGCGGTCAGCTTCGCTTCGGCATTCAGCGTGATCTCAACTTCAGATCCCGTTGCGATCAGAATGACTTCTGGCGTCCCTTCACAATCTTTCAGCACGTAAGCACCGCGAGAGATATTCGCCAGCTGCTCTTTGCTGCGCTCCGGCTGCGCCAGATTCTGACGAGAAAGGATCAGTGCGGTCGGGCCATGATGGCGCTCAATAGCGTGCTTCCAGGCCACGGCCGTTTCAACCTGGTCACATGGACGCCAGACGCTCATATTTGGCGTCACGCGCAGGCTGGCAATCTGTTCAACCGGCTGGTGCGTCGGACCATCTTCGCCCAGGCCAATAGAGTCATGGGTGTAAACCAGAATCTGACGTGCCTTCATCAGCGCCGCCATACGCACCGCATTACGCGCGTATTCCACAAACATCAGGAAGGTCGCGGTATAAGGCACGAAGCCGCCATGATGCGCAATACCGTTGGCGATAGCGGTCATACCGAATTCACGTACGCCGTAGTGAATATAATTACCGGCCAGATCGTCTTTGATTGACTTAGAACCTGACCAGATGGTGAGGTTACTTGGCGCCAGGTCAGCAGACCCGCCCAGGAATTCTGGCAGCAGTTTGCCATAAGCTTCCAGCGAGTTTTGAGACGCCTTACGGCTGGCAATTTTGGCCGGATTCGCCTGCAGTTCTTCGATAAACTTCTGCGTTTCCTGCTGCCAGTTTTCCGGCATGCCGCCATCCATACGGCGAGCGTATTCTTTCGCCAGTTCCGGGTAGGCCGCTTTGTAAGCCGCGAATTTCTCGTTCCACTCTTTTTCGTACTGCTGGCCCGCTTCTTTGGCATCCCACTGCGCATAAATATCCTGCGGGATTTCAAATGGCGGATAGTTCCAGCCCAGCTGCTTACGGGTCAGTGCGATCTCTTCATCGCCCAACGCTGCGCCGTGCGCCTCTTCTTTACCGGCTTTATTCGGCGAACCGTAACCGATAATGGTGCGGCAGATAATCAGAGAAGGTTTATCGGTAACGCTCTGTGCTTCTTTGATCGCCTGCGATACCGCCTCGGCATCGTGCCCGTCTACTTCGCTGATAACATGCCAGTTATAGGCTTCAAAGCGTTTCGCCGTATCGTCGCTGAACCAGCCTTCCACTTCACCATCGATTGAAATACCGTTGTGATCGTAGAAACCAATCAGCTTGCCAAGGCCCAGCGTACCGGCCAGTGAGCAGACTTCGTGCGAGATACCTTCCATCAAACAGCCGTCGCCCATAAAGACATAGGTATGGTGATCGACGATCTCATGATCGGGGCGGTTGAACTGCGCGCCCAGCGTGCGTTCAGCAATTGCCAGACCCACGGCGTTCGCCAGGCCCTGACCCAGCGGACCGGTGGTGGTTTCCACGCCCGGGGTGTAGCCGATTTCCGGGTGACCAGGCGTTTTGGAGTGCAGCTGACGGAAGTTTTTCAGTTCTTCAATCGGCAGGTCATAGCCGCTGAGGTGCAACAGGCTGTACAGCAGCATGGAGCCGTGACCGTTGGAAAGGATAAAACGGTCACGATCGGCCCAGGCTGGGTTAGTAGGGTTGTGATGCAGGAACTCACGCCACAACACTTCTGCGATATCTGCCATGCCCATTGGGGCGCCCGGGTGACCCGATTTGGCTTTCTGCACGGCATCCATACTCAGCGCACGGATTGCATTAGCCAACTCTCTACGTGAAGACATATTTTTCTCCCTGATTTTTTTTGGGGGGGACGAACTGGGCAAATCAACGTTGGGCAAGTCTCCCCCACGCGTACGTCGGGGGAGGCCCGTTAACGGAATTACAGCTTAGCGGCCAGCACGTCTTCCAGGTGCTGCTGGTCAACGGCGAACTGACGGATGCCATCGGCCAGTTTTTCTACCGCCATAGGATCCTGGTTGTGCTCCCAGCGGAACTCCGCTTCGGAAAGCGGGGTTGGCTGGTGGAACGCTTCGGTTGAAGGCGTCAGCTTGCGCTCAACAGGCGCATTGCTGGCCTGCAGCTCTTCCAGCAGGTTTGGCGAGATAGTCAGGCGATCGCAGCCCGCCAGCGCAATAATCTGTTCCGTTTTACGGAAGCTGGCACCCATGATGATGGTGTTATAGCGGTGCTGCTTGTAATACTCATAAATATTACGAACGGAAACCACGCCTGGATCTTCATCAACCACATACGGGTCAAGCGGCTTGCGGCTGTTGTACCAGTCATAGATACGGCCGACAAAAGGCGAGATCAGGAACACGCCCGCTTCCGCACAGGCACGAGCCTGGGCAAAGGAGAACAGCAGCGTCAGGTTACAGTTGATGCCGTTTTTCTCCAGCTCTTCTGCCGCGCGGATACCTTCCCACGTAGAGGCAAGCTTGATTAAGATACGCGAGCGATCGATGCCGTTGTCTTCATACATTCTCACCAGCTTCTCGGCTTTGGTCACGCACATGCCACGGTCAAACGACAGGCGAGCATCCACTTCGGTAGATACGCGGCCAGGCACGCTTTTCAGGATTTCCATGCCGAGGTTAATGTTAACCTTGTCACTGGCATTGATGATTTGCGTCTCTTTGCTGCCGCCCTGTTTTTTGGCGTAGTCAATAGCATCGGTAATCAGGTGTTTGTAAGAATCGAGGCTGGAGGCTTTCAGGATCAGAGATGGGTTGGTGGTGGCATCTTCAGGGTGATAATTGCGAATAGATTCAATATCGCCACTGTCCGCCACCACGGTGGTGTACTGTTTCAGTGCTTCTAGCTGGTTCATCTCATGGCTCCTTGATGTTCAATCTGCAAAACAAATGATGACCGTGCCGGCACATCGGCTGTCGCCGGGCTACAAAGCCCAATAGCGGTAAACCGGACCGCAATCTGCTGGATTGGTGCAGGGCCGGTTGCCGACACGGTAGATTATTCTCAGGCCAAACATTGCATCAGACGTCCTGTAATGGGAATGCGTTTTCTCTGATTGTTGCAATGGGTTAGCCCAATGGCTGGTAAAACGCGGCATCTGAAAGTGTAGCACTTCTGTAGGATTGCACCGGGGAACCGCACTGGCTGCTACATTTTTGACGGTATTTCTACCCGGGGAAAACAGCGAGTGGCAGCGGCCGACTCGCTGTGCAGACGTTAAATCCAGGCCCTGACCGGCAGGAAATCGGTGTAGAGCGCGGCTTCCGGCGTACCCGGCTGTGGCTGATAATCATATTCCCAACGCACCAGCGGCGGCATCGACATCAGGATGGATTCGGTGCGACCGCCAGTCTGCAGACCAAAAAGCGTCCCGCGATCCCAGACAAGATTAAATTCCACATAGCGGCCACGGCGATAAAGCTGGAACTGGCGCTCGCGCTCGCCCCACGGCAACGCCTTACGTCGTGCGACGATGGGCAGATAAGCTTTCAGGAAACCGGCGCCCACCGCCTGCATAAAGCGAAAACAGGTGTCAAAATCCGGCGTGTTCAAATCGTCGAAAAACAGGCCGCCGATGCCGCGCTGTTCGTTGCGGTGTTTAATAAAGAAGTAGTCATCGCACCACTTTTTGTAGCGTGGGTAAACCTCTTCACCAAAGGGCTGACAGATTTCGGCCGCGGTCTGATGCCAGTGCACCGCGTCTTCCGTAAAGCCGTAGTAGGGCGTCATATCGAAGCCGCCACCAAACCACCACACCGGATCGGCGCCTGGCTTTTCAGCGATAAAAAAGCGCACGTTGGCGTGGCTGGTAGGCACGTAAGGATTGGACGGATGGATCACCAGCGATACGCCCATCGCTTCAAAACTGCGTCCGGCCAGCTCCGGCCGGTGAGCGGTAGCGGAAGCGGGCATCTGGTCGCCGTGCACATGGGAGAAGTTGACGCCAGCCTGTTCAAACACCGCGCCGTCTCGCAGCACGCGGCTTCTGCCGCCACCGCCGCCTTCGCGCGTCCAGCTATCTTCTTCAAACGACGCCTGGCCGTCAGCCTGTGCCAGCTGCTGACAGAGGGTGTCCTGTAACGTAAGCAGAAACTGCTTTACCTGGGCAATATCGGGTGTATTCATGGTTTTGCCTGACTGTAAAATGACGCGCGAAGTATACGTCAAAATGCCTTAGCCGGGGCGGCGGTTGTTGGCATCGAACTCATTAAAATAGCTGATGACACCTTCCACTATCGCGCTGGCAATTTTACGACGGAACGCTGTGGTGCCCAGCAGTCGCTCTTCGGCGGGATTGGTGATAAAAGAGGTTTCTACCAGCACTGAAGGAATCGAAGGCGATTTCAGCACGGCAAAAGCAGCCTGCTCGGGATGCTGGCTGTGCAGATGATGGACAGGGCGGATCTGATTCAGGACGTGCTTGCCCAGCGTCAGGCTGTTTTTAATGGTGTCGGT
>DOOK01000356.1:5194-5923 GCA_003512805.1 Erwinia sp.
AAACAGCACCTGCTGCAAATAGTGATCTTTCTGCGCCACCTTAACGCCGCCCACCGCGTCAGCGGCGTTTTCGCGCTCGGACAGATAGCGAGCCATACGGCTGCTGGCGCCACGATTGGAAAGGGCGAAAACCGACGCACCGTTGGCATCAGGGCTGGTAAAACCGTCGGCGTGTATCGACATAAACAGATCGGCGCCATGCTGATGCGCGATCTCTACGCGCTGACCCAGTGGAATAAAATGATCGCTATCCCGCGTCAGCCTCGCCTCAATATGAGGGTGGTCGCTCAGCATCTGCCGGATATGTCCGGCAATCTCTAATACCACATGCTTTTCTTCCGATCCTTCTTCGCCTACCGCGCCTGAATCAATGCCACCGTGGCCGGGATCAATCATCACAATTCTTTTGCCCCGAGCCTGGGGCGATGTAGCCTTGTTCACGGATGTTGTTTTCAGCGGCGCTTCTTTCGCTCTGGCGGTGCGGCCAGCCAGCAGCGCCAGCGCCAGGCCGGAAAGCAACAGCTGTCGACGGGAAGTCAGCGGGGTCATCGGGCCAAACTTTTTCATTACAACATCCTCAGGGCGCAAAGTGCTTACCGTTATATCGTAACAATAAGGCGACAGCGAGGCGGGAACTATTTCAACATTTTACTTTTTATTGCAGCGCGCTAACGGGATGACAAGGCGCTACCGGGCCGGTACTTTATCCTGCTAACTGCTAACTGCTAA
>DOOK01000218.1 GCA_003512805.1 Erwinia sp.
AGGTGACGGCCGGAACCGAGCCTGAACCTCGCGCGACGTGGATATGCAGCGTACCGGCGGAACGGTCACTCTGGATTGGCATGGCGCTATCGCCACCAATGCTACCGTATCCGCTCCGGCAGTCCACTTCGACTTTCCAGTGAGTACCGGTTCTCGGCATCTGGAAGGAGCCGATATTTAACCAGCGCTGGCTGCTGTCAATGGTACCGCGTAGTACACCACTCAGCCACTGCGCGCGCAGCGGATGGTCCAGGTAGGTGCCGTTATTTTGAAACAACGCCATACCCATCTCATATGCGGAGAGTTTGGCTACGATAGCACTGCCATCCGGGTTTTTCGGATAGCTGAACCAGGTCGCACTGCCTGGTGCGGAGGTGCGATCATAATTAACGCCGGTCGGATTAGACCATTGCGACATAATAACGCGTGAATTAAAGAACACGGCATCATAGGTAGATGATTCAATGCTCAGCGCCTCAATCAGCCACTGACCGTTGTTGATATCCATCGGGATGGCGCTGTGCTCAATCCAGCCGTTACGGATCAGGCCCTGACCGTGACGTGGGATCCAGATAGCCGGCGCGTAGCAAAACTGGAAGTTAAATTCTGAAAGCTCAATCGCCGTGGAATGATCCCAGACACCGCTTGGACGGTTGCTCCAGCCTACCTTGATGACCGGGCCTGCGACACGGCTGCAGTACATCTGGGTGAATTTACTGTCAAGGCTGTCAAGATAGTAAATCGATGCTTCGCCCGTGTTGCTGGCTTTAAAATAAGAAACGTTGGCAAAAGTGCCGCCCACGCATTCGTTAGTGATAAAGGGCTGTTTGTTAGACGCGGTATCATTAAACACGCCTACCGTTGCGCCAATCAGCAGGTTGGTCTTTTCATCCTGCTTCACCGTTTGCTGGCCTTCCCATTCAATGCCGTAAACAGAGAAATAGCGGTGATTCAGGGCCAGTACGGCCGAATCTGATTTGTCAGAAATGATACGAGTGCCGATCTGCTTACCAAAGCTGGTAGTCACGCCACGCATCACAAAATCGCCGGCCGCGAAATAGCCACTTGGGTTATAGGGCAGTTCCGCATGATTAGCCGGAATTTTGTCACCGTAGGTACGTAAATCGAGTGGCTTAATCAGATAGGTGCCCACGCCGAAACGGATACCTACCTTAGTGGAAAGACCGCTGGTGAAGCCGCGGGCAAAGCTGCCATTCATAAATTCATACATCGCCTTAACGGCAGGGGCGCAGTCAACCGTGCCGCCCGGTACGGCGCCAAAATCATGTACGGTTAACGCTTCGATATCGCTTTCGCGACGCCAGTGGTATGCGCCGCCGTTACTGGCAATAAAACCGCCATCGTCTGCCGCCGCGACCAGATGACCGGTAAACCAGCCTTCGCCAAAAGTCACCGAGCGGTCGCCGGCAGCAAGGGCATTCCAGGAGCTCAAAAAGACACGTTCACCTTCAGCCGCAGGTTTGCGGGCACGCAGTGCAGCGAAAGAGGCTACTTCATTAAAAATTAGTGTATCAGCCATAATGTTTCCATCCTATGTTAGTGGGTTTTTAACTGTATATCTATACAGTAAAATCACTGTACCCCTCTGGGGGATGAATGGCAATAGTGATTTTAATTATTTATTTCATGCACTTATGGGATTAGCTCGTAACGAGTTAATCAGGCGAGTGATATTAACGCAGTAATATTTCTTATGAATTAAAGGGCGGGTCACCGGGTGGGTAAGGCATTGAGGGGCCATGAGGCCAGAAGAGCAGGGAAATCAAGGAACAAAGAGCTGAGGAGCTAAGCTGATAAAGAGCAGCAGGAAACTAAAAGTGGGCAGAGGACAGTGCCGCGGTAAGCGACTAACGAAGCCGGGCTTCAGGAGAATGGAAAGCACTGGGTAAAAAAATCCCCTGAGCGATTAACTTCAGGGGAGGCTTCTCAGGACTGGGGCTGACCGACAGGTCCACTTCCGCCCGGTGCGCCTGGCGGCTGCTGCCCACCCGGTGGTGCCGGCGGTGGGCTGTGGGTATCATTTGCGCCCCAGTGGGCGCAGCCGGAAAGCAGCGTAACGGAAAAAGCAAAGGAGAGGGCTAACGCAATGTTTTTCATGGATTCCCTTTATGCAGCGAAATGTCTCTAAAGCGTAGCTGCCCCGTTACTGGCTGACAACTGTGGTGCATAAGGAGAAAGGCTTCCCGGCAGCAAACCAAAGGGCACCGCCGGGGCAGAAAAGGTCTGGCAGGAGTCTAGCGAGAAAAAAGGTCGCGTTTTTTAGGAGGGAAAAACTGCGCAAGCAACACGACCAGGCCGACAATGAGATAGGCGGCAAAAATGATCGCCAACCACTGCGGCATACCTAACGAAAACAGTGACCACAGTTTTTCCGCGCAGTCGCCTGTCGCCACAAATACCGAGGGTAACCACTTATCAAGAGGCAGCCATTGCGGGAAGCGGGCAGCAAAATCGCAGGTAGTAAAAGGATTGGGATGCAGCTGGATCATCGTATGTTCCCAGGCCAGACGCAGACCTTGGACAGCGCTATAAAGCCAAATTACTATCGCCACCCAGCGTAACGGCGTCTTTGGGGCGATAGCGCCTACCAGAGCAGCGCCAAGGATGCCAAACAGCGCACAGCGTTCATAAATACACATCACGC
>DOOK01000219.1 GCA_003512805.1 Erwinia sp.
TTTGACTCTAACATTCCCGGGGAGACCCGCACGCGGCCTTCCGCTATGTATACGCTGATTGAAACGCCAGGCGCGGAAAACGCGGCGGCCAGGCTTTGTGCGATCGCCATTGCGCTGGCTCTTTGTTCGCTGTGGCTGTCGGAATGGCTGGCGCGCTGGGGACGTAAAAGGTTGGGGATGGCATGTTAGAGCTTGATATTTCTCAGCGCCTTGGCGACCACACTTTGCAGGTCAACACGACAATACCGGCAGAGGGCATCACGGCCGTTTTCGGCGTATCCGGCGCCGGGAAAACCTCGCTGATTAACGCTATCGGCGGCCTGACCACGCCGCAGGAAGGCCGTATTACGCTGAATGACAGAGTGCTGTTTGATGCCCAGGCCAGGGTGAATCTGCCGCCGGAAAAGCGCCGTATCGGCTATGTATTTCAGGATGCGCGTCTTTTCCCGCACTACAAGGTGAAAGGCAACCTCGAATACGGCATGGCGAAAACGATGCGCTCGCAGTTTGATGAGCTGGTAGAGCTGTTAGGCATCGGTGAGCTGCTGTCGCGCTTTCCTTTTTCGCTTTCCGGTGGAGAAAAGCAGCGGGTGGCGATAGGCCGCGCCCTGCTCAGCGCACCGGAAATTTTACTGATGGACGAGCCGCTGGCCTCGCTGGACTTACCGCGAAAGCGCGAGCTGTTGCCCTATTTGCAGGCGCTGGCGAAAAAGGTGGCTATCCCGGTACTGTACGTCAGCCACAGCCTTGAAGAGATTATTCAGCTGGCCGATAACGTGCTGGTGCTGGATAAGGGCGAGGTAAAAGCCTCCGGGACGCTGGAAAAAGTCTGGGGCAGCAGCGCTATGCGCCCGTGGCTACCGCGCGCCGAGCAGAGCAGCGTGCTGAGGGTGCAGGTACTGGAACAGCATCCGCACTATGCGATGACGGCGCTTTCACTGGGCGATCAGCATATCTGGGTCAGCCGTATTGACGTGCCGCTGAAAACGCCGCTGCGTCTTCGCATTCAGGCCGCCGACGTCTCGCTGGTTCTGCAACCGCCGCTTAACAGTACTATCCGCAATGTCATCCCGGCCCAGGTCGGCGAACTGCTGGATATTGATAATCAGGTTGAGGTGAAGTTGTTGATAGGGCAAAGCGAACTCTGGGCGCGGATCACTCCGTGGGCACGCGACGAGCTGATGATTAAACCGGGCATGTGGCTTTACGCGCAGATTAAAAGCGTGGCGATCGCCGCCTGAGTGCGCCCGCTTTTATACATCTTCGCCACGTTTATGCAGCTGGCGGCCTTCTGCGTTAGCAGGTGAGGGATTTTTAGCCAGGCCCTGTGTTGATAGGCGAAGATGGGCGAACCTCTTCAGCAAGCCTTTCATTAACAGGCAGAAATCTTTAGCGACGAGCAAAGATTTCCAGTAAAGCTGCGTTAGCAGGCCAACATCGTCAGCAAAGGCCTGCGTCAACAGGCGAAGCCCTCCCCCTGACTGTTACAGCACTTCCTGACAGATGGTCTGAGCAATGCCCGGTTCCAGATTAGTGCCGATAACCCGATGCGCGCGCGCTTTGATAGCGTCGTCTGCATTACCCATCGCCACGCCCAGCCCAACGTTTTCCAACATGCTCAAATCGTTATAGTTATCCCCGAAGGCGAGCACGTCGTGCATTTGATAGCCCTGAGCGTTAACCCATTCTGCCAGCCGTTTCCCTTTGCTGTTGCCCGCCCTGGCGATATCCACCTGATCGTGCCAGGACCATTCACAGGCGAGGCCCATTTCCTGCTCCACTTCATCGGCAAACTGTTGCAGCGCGCGGGTGTCAGGATAGGACAGCGCAAATTTCCAGATTGATTCAGCCTCTTTCGCGGCGCGGCTCAGGCTCGGCACCTTAATAAACGTTGGGCGTTGATGTTCCGGTAGCGACAGTCCCCAGTTAATGGCGCGGGTAACGTGGCCGGTTTCGGTCTGGTAAAGCATCGCGTTATCAACATACAGCAGGCCATGAATGGCAGCCTCTTCCAGTTTTTCGATCACCCGCAGCGCCTGCTCTGTTGGCAGCGGATCGGCGGATATGACCTTTTTAGCTTGATAATCATACAAGTAGGCGCCATTACAGCAGATTGCAGGTGTATCAAGCGCCAGCGCCTGATAAAAAGGATGGATAGCGACGTGATGACGACCGGTCACGATCACAATCTTGATGCCAGCCTGCCGGGCCTTTTGCAGCGCTTCCAGCGACTCAGGAAGAATGGTCTTACGTGGCGTCAGCAGCGTACCGTCCAGATCTAAAGCAATAACGCGATAACTCATAAATCGTTCCGAATGTGATTAGAAAACGAGTTTTGAGTCTACACCCTGTGACGGCACTGGCAAAACCGCCCGGCACAAATCCGCCTGCGTGGCCGACAAAAACGCGCTACGCTGAAGCAGACCCGATTGACCTGAAAAAGGAGCATTCATGAAACAAGTCGTTTATACCGCCAGCCCAGAAAGTGGGCAGATCCATGCCTGGCAGCTTGACCCACAGGGCGCGCTGACGCTGCTGCAGGTGGTCGATCTGCCAGGCCAGGTTCAGCCCATGGTGGTCAGCCCCAATAAAGCTTTTCTGTATGTCGGTATCCGCCCCGATTTTCGCGTTATCGCTTTTCGTATCGACAGCGAAGGCAAGCTGACCAAAGTGGCAGAAGCGCCGCTGCCGGGCAGCCCGACGCATATTTCCACCGATCGCCAGGGACGCTTTATTTTCACCGGTTCTTATAATGACGCCTGCGTCAGCGTGACGCCGCTGGATGAGCAAGGCCTGCCCGGCGAGCCGTTACAGGTGATTAAAGGCCTGGACGGTTGCCATTCGGCTAACATCGATCTGAACAACGAAACGCTGTTTGTGCCGGCACTGAAACAGGACCGTATCTGCCTGTTTGATTTACAGGAAGATGGCCAGCTGCTGCCGCACGCGCAGCCTCAGGTCAACACGGTTGAAGGCGCAGGCCCGCGCCATATGGTGTTCCATCCGAACCAGCAGTACGCCTACTGCGTAAACGAACTGGACAGCACGGTAGACGTCTGGCAGCTCAACAATGCCCGTGGCGAAGTCGAGCGCGTGCAGAGCCTGGATATGATGCCGGAAGGCTTCAGCGATACGCGCTGGGCGGCCGATATTCGTCTGACCCCGAATGGTCGTCACCTTTACGCCTGCGACCGTACCGCCAGCGTGCTGACCACGTTCAGCGTCAGCGAGGACGGCGGGCTGTTGACGGTCGAAGGTCATCAGCCAACGGAAGCGCAGCCGCGCGGCTTTAACATTGATGCCAGTGGACGTTACCTGATTGCGGCCGGGCAGAAATCGCACCATATAGAGGTCTATAGCATTACGGAAGAAAGAGGATTGCTGACGCCGCTGGGACGTTATGCGGTAGGGCAGGGACCGATGTGGGTCACCATTACTGAAATCTGAAAAAAGGCGGCCATGTAGCCGCCTTTTTTATCAGATGTAGAGAGCCGTAAGTGAAGCACTCGCCAGCTGGTGGAAATGAACGTTAAAGCCCAGCATTGCGCCGCTCGCCTGCTCGTCCACCTCCAGCTTTTCTACGTCCAGCGCATAGACGGTAAAAATATAGCGGTGGCTTTCGCCTTTCGGCGGTGCCGCGCCGCCGTAGCCCGCTTTGCCAAAATCCGTGCGGGTCTGCACCGCGCCAGCAGGCAATTCGGCCACGCCAGAACCCGCACCCTGCGGCAGGACACGCGTGTCGGCAGGCAGGTTTGCCACGCCCCAGTGCCACCAGCCGGAGCCGGTCGGCGCATCGGGATCAAAACAGGTAACGACAAAACTTTTGGTGCCGGCCGGCACGTCATCCCAGGCCAGATGCGGCGACAGATTATCGCCTTCGTAACCCATGCCGTTAAAGACCTGGCGCATCGGCAGCTTATCGCCCTCGTTAAAATCCTGACTAAAGAGTTTCATTTCCCCTCCTGCATTATTGATGAAGCAGTTTCAGCAGCTCCTCGGCGGCGGCAACGGAGGATCCAGGGTTCTGGCCGGTCACCAGATGGCCATCGGTAATGGCGAAACTGCCCCAGTCATAGGTTTTTTCATAGTTGCCGCCCAGCGCCCTGAGCGTATCCTCAACCAGGAAAGGTACCACATTCGTCAGGCCAACAGCGTTTTCTTCACTGTTGCTGAAACCCGTCACGCGTTTCCCTTCTACCAGCGGCGTACCGTCCGGCTTTTTCGCTCGTTTCAGCACGCCGGGCGCGTGGCAAACTGCTCCGACCGGTTTACCGTTGGCGTAAAAGCTCTCAATCAGTTCGATACTCTGCCGCTCTTCTGCCAGATCCCAGAGTGGGCCATGACCGCCCGGGTAAAACACCGCATCGAATTTGCTGCTGTCGATATTGCCCAGCTGCTGGGTATTAGCCAGCGCCTGCTGCGCAGCGATATCTTTACGGAAGCGTTCAGTATCAACGGTTTGCGCGTCCGGCTCGTCACTTTTAGGGTCGAGCGGCGGGTGCCCGCCCGCGGGCGAGGCCAGCACAACGCTGATGCCCGCATCACGGAAAATGTAATAAGGCGCTGCAAACTCCTCCAGCCAAAAGCCGGTTTTCTTGCCGGTATCACCGAGCTGGCCATGTGAAGTCAGCACCATTAAAATTTTCATTTCAGGCTCCTGTTGGCTGGTCGCCAGCGACTTTAATCAGCACCTTGCCGAAGTTTTTACCTTCAAGCATCCCGATAAAGGTCTCCGGCGCGTTATCCAGCCCGTCAACAATATCTTCGCGGAAAACAAAGCGGTCTTCCGCTACCCACTGGCTCATCTGCTGGAAAAATTCTTCAAAGCGATGACCGTAATCCTGATTGATGATAAAGCCCTGAACGTGCAGGCGTTTGCGCAGGATAGCGCTCTGGAACAGCGGCAGGCGGTTCGGGCCTTCCGGCGCATCCGTACTGTTGTAATCGGCGATCAGGCCACAGACCGGAATGCGGCCTTTGGTATTCATTAACGGCAGCACGGCGTCAAATACCGGCCCGCCGACGCTTTCAAAGTAGACATCACTGCCGTCACGACAGTAGCGTTTAAGCGACTCGGCTAAATCGCCCGAACGGTGGTTAAGGCAGCGGTCAAAGCCCAGCACCTCTTCGGCATAGCGGCATTTTTCTTCGCCTCCGGCGATGCCGACCACGTAGCAA
>DOOK01000221.1 GCA_003512805.1 Erwinia sp.
CGGCACCGGCAGGTTGGCCAACTGGACTAACAGGCCGGCCCGATCGTTAACGGTTTCGCCCAGGCCGATGATGCCGCCGGAGCAGACCTTGATGCCTGCATCACGCACTTTCCCCAGCGTATCCAGACGTTCCTGATAGCTGCGGGTAGTGATAATGCTGCCGTAAAATTCCGGCGAGGTATCCAGGTTGTGGTTGTAAAAATCCAGCCCGGCGTGCGCCAGTCGCTGCGCCTGCTCATCACTCAGCGTGCCCAGCGTCATGCAGGTTTCCAGCCCCATCTCCTTCACGCCTTTGACCATTTGCTCCAGGTAAGGCATATCGCGCTCGTGCGGGTTTTTCCATGCCGCGCCCATACAAAAGCGATCGGATCCGGCCGCTTTGGCTTTACGGGCAGAAGTCAGTACCTCTTCCACTTCCATCAGGCGCTCGGCTTCCAGCCCGGTTTTATAACGGGCGCTCTGCGGGCAATATTTACAGTCTTCCGGACAGGCGCCGGTTTTAATCGACAGCAGCGTACTGACCTGAACCTGACGCGGATCGAAATGTTGACGATGCACCTGCTGCGCTTCAAACATCAACTCCAGAAAAGGCTTGTCGAAAAGGGCCTGAGCCTGGGCGACTGTCCAGCGATTTGCCATTGCTTGCTCCAAAAGAAAAGATCACATGTTCATTTTACGGTTATACTTGTAAACTAAATTTTTTAATTTTGGTTTACAAGTATTTTATGACTCCTCTCGACCTCGCATTTGACCGCGACCATATCTGGCATCCCTACACCTCAATGAGCAAGCCGCTGCCGGTTTATCCAGTGGTCGCGGCCTCAGGTACCTCGCTTCAGCTGGATGACGGTCGCGAGCTGGTGGACGGCATGTCTTCCTGGTGGGCGGCAATCCACGGCTATAACCATCCCCGTCTGAATCAGGCGATGCACGCGCAGATAGAGCAGATGTCGCACGTGATGTTTGGTGGGATCACGCATCCTGCCGCCGTAGCGCTCTGTCGCCGTCTGGTCGACATGACGCCACAGGGTCTTGAGTGCGTCTTCCTGGCCGATTCAGGATCGGTAGCGGTTGAGGTCGCGATGAAAATGGCGCTGCAGTATTGCCAGGCTCGCGGCGAAAAACGTCAGCGTTTTTTAACGCTGCGTAACGGCTATCACGGCGATACTTTTGCCGCTATGTCAGTTTGCGATCCGCAAAACTCCATGCACTCGCTTTATCAGGGTTATCTGCCGAATCACCTGTTCGCTGCCGCGCCGGGCTGTGGTTTTGAGGACGAGTGGCAGGAGAGCGATCTGGCCGATTTTGCCCGTTTGATTGGCGAACACGCGCACGAGCTGGCCGCGGTGATCCTGGAACCCATCGTTCAGGGGGCGGGCGGGATGCGCTTTTATCATCCGCGCTATCTGCAAGGCGTGCGCGAGCTGTGCGATCGCCATAACGTGCTGCTGATAGCCGATGAAATCGCGACCGGCTTTGGCCGTACCGGCAAGCTTTTCGCCTGCGATCATGCGGGGATCTCGCCGGATATCCTGTGCGTCGGCAAAGCGCTGACCGGCGGCACCCTGACCCTTTCGGCCACGCTGACCACGCGTGAGGTGGCCAATACCATCAGCAACGGCGAAGCGGGCTGCTTTATGCACGGCCCCACGTTTATGGGGAATCCGCTGGCCTGCGCGGTGGCCAGCGAAAGCCTGGCCATCCTGCAGGAAAACCACTGGCAGCAGCAGGTAAAGGCTATTGAAACGCAGCTGAAAGCCGCGCTGCTGCCGTTAAAAACGCAGCCGGAAGTGGCCGATGTCAGGGTATTAGGGGCGATTGGCGTCGTCGAGACGCGTCGCCCGGTAGACATGGCTGCGCTACAACGCTTTTTTGTCGGGCGCGGCGTCTGGATCCGGCCTTTTGGCAAACTTATCTATCTGATGCCGCCTTACCTTATTGAGCCGGACGCCCTGCAAAAGCTGACGGCAGCAATAGCGGCAGCCGTTGCCTGTCCGACGCTGTTTTTATCCTGAGGTCGGCGTTCTAAATAAATGGCGGCCACCGGGGCGCAGCGTAGCCTGAGCGAACACTTTAAAATTAGCGTTCAGGCTAACAGCGTCCCCCCGTTATCGGCAGTACGGTGTGCCGCAGGTAAAAAGGGGCGCGATAGCCTTTTAAATTTTTGACGGATCTTCCCGGTTCAGCCTTTTCATGCTGCTGACGCTGGCTTGCTCAATAAGGCAGGCATCCCCGCCAGGAAACAGATCTAATGTAAAAAGGCTTTTTTAATTAATGGTGATCGGGCCTTAGGATAAATCTGTTTAAACAGCGCCTGCTTAAAACCGGTATTTATCAGCTTTACGCTCCTTCTATTAAGTCAGTTAATGACAACCCGATCATTCGCTTTACGCCTTAACATTTTATTTACATCAAATTACCTTTGGCAAGCGCCCTAAAATAACGGCGAAATCCTGGCGTGCATTTTCTGGCCACCTACACCTTATTATAGCGTTAATAAAAAACGTCACATTGGCTTTAAATAAGAGAGGCCCGCCGTTTTTAAAGAATGGCTTAAGCCGTGCTCATCCTTTATATCGCTGAATATACTTAGCCTTTTCGTAGAATAGCGTTTTAAAAAAGAATAATCATCGCCCATTATAAAATAACCTTTTTTTAACGCGGCGGGACCTTAAAAAGATTAAGCATGCTTACCGGACTTACAGGGCGTTGCCGATCTGTTTTACGGTTCAGAGCAAAGCGGGCAAGGAACATATGCACTACGCTTTTTACAGGTTGAATTTTATAAAGGAGAAAAACCATGCCGCAAGACAAACAGACAAATCGCCGTATCGTCCTCGCCTCGCGCCCGCACGGCGCCCCTGGCGAAGCTAATTTTCGTCTGGAGTCAGAGCACGTCCCTACGCCAGGGAAAGGCCAGGTTTTGCTTCGCACAATCTGGCTCTCGCTGGATCCCTATATGCGTGGGCGAATGAGCGATGCCCCTTCCTATGTGCCGCCAGTTGCCGTTAATGACGTGATGGGCGCAGGCACCGTTGCCATTGTTGAACAGTCGAATCATGAAGACTATCAGCCAGGCGACTGGGTGGTCAGTCAGAGCGGCTGGCAGGATTTTGCCCTGTCGGATGGTAAGGACCTGTTTAAGCTCAGCGGCCCGGTACTGAAACACCCTTCATGGGCGCTCGGAATGCTGGGCATGACCGGTTTTACCGCCTATATGGGGCTGCTGGATATTGGTAATCCGCAGCCGGGCGAAACCGTGGTCGTGGCGGCGGCAACCGGCGCGGTGGGGTCAATGGTAGGCCAGATAGCCAAGCTGAAAGGTTGCTACGTGGTCGGCATCGCCGGAGGCGAAGAAAAATGCCGCTATGCCGAAGAGGTGCTGGGCTTTGACCGCTGCCTTAACCACCGTTCGGGCGATTTAGCCGAGTCGCTTAAACGCTACTGTC
>DOOK01000222.1 GCA_003512805.1 Erwinia sp.
ATGAAATGGATAATCATTTTTTTCGGTATTGCAGTAAATAGCTCGGCAAGCGTCCTGATAAAGATGGCTATGATGCCACCAAGAAAAATCCCCTCTTTAAGTGAGCCTGTCGCGGCTTTATATAACTGGCCATTCTGGTTAGGGCTGGCATTATATGGCCTGGCTTTTATTCTTTATGCTGCAGCCTTAGCTTTCCTGCCACTAAATGTAGCACATCCTGTTTTGACATCTGGTGCAGTGGCATGCGTTGCATTACTTTCTTTCCTAATATTTCGGGAACCATTTTACTGGACAACCGCCCTTGGTATTGCACTGGTTATGGTCGGTGTCGTTTTGATTACAGCTAAAGTTAAATAGGAATGCCAGAAGATATGCTAAATTCTCAATCTCATTCAGAATGGCAAGTCCCTTCTTATGAAACGCAATGGTGGAAGAATAAAAATCATTCATGGTGTGTGGTGATCCCTGTCATTAATGAAGGGGAACGCATCGTTAACCTGTTAAGACGCATGGCTGCAATAGGTGTGGCTTCCTATGCTGATATTATTATCATTGATGGTGGTAGTGTGGACGGCTCCCTGGCCGTGGAAAATTTAGAAAAATATCAGGTTAACGGACTGCTACTGAAAACGGGGCCGGGAAAGTTAAGCGCTCAGTTACGTTGCGCCTACTCTTTTTGTCTGGAGCAGGGTTATCAAGGGATTGTGACTATAGATGGCAATGATAAAGATGATCCTGAAGCAATTCCTCGCTTTATCTCTGCATTAGAAGAAGGCGTAGATTTTGTACAGGCTTCTCGTTTTATTAAGGGGGGAACAGCAGAAAATACGCCTACATCAAGACACTTTGCTATTCGCTTGCTTCATGCTCCTTTGTTAAGCCTGGCTTCGGGCTTCAAATGGAGTGATACCACTCAAGGTTTTCGTGCATACAGCGGTAGGATGTTAACCGATCCACGCGTAGCGCCGTTTCGGCATGTTTTCATGAACTATGAACTTCTTGCTTATCTGTCTTGCAGAGCTCCCCGACTGGGATATAAATGTATTGAATTAGCAACCATAAGGAAATATCCAAAAGGTGAAGTTCCTACCAAGATCAGTAGTTTTCGCGGAAATTATGCAGTTTTAAAAACGCTGCTTGAGGCTTGTCTGGGCAAATTCAATCCAAAAAACTAATTGGTGTTTATAAAAAATATGGCGAGCTTAATAAAAAAACTGAAGTAAAAATTGTTTGATTACACCCCCAGCCTGTCCCTTAACGCATACCAGGCCGCGCCAAGCGCCGTTAAGGGCGCGCTTAAACGGCGACCGCCCGGAAAAGGCAGATGCGGCAGGCGGGCAAATGCATCAAAGCGTTTTGGCTCGCCTTTCAATGCTTCACAAACCAGCTTGCCTGCCAGATGCGTCCAGGTGACGCCATGGCCGCTGTCGCCCTGCATATAGTAGACGCCATTCTCCAGCCTGCCGACCTGCGGCATCCTCGACAGCGTCAGTAAAAAATTTCCGCTCCAGGCATAGTCAATGTTCACGCCTTCCAACTGCGGAAAGGTTTTCAATAGCCTGGGTCGGATTAGCTCGCTGATGTTGCCCGGTTCGCGCGCGCCATAGCTCACGCCGCCGCCGTACAGCAGGCGGTTGTCAGCGGTAAGACGGTAGTAATCCAGCAGGTAGTTGCAATCTTCCACGCAGTAATTATCCGGCAGCAGCGCCAGCGCCTTATCGCGGGAAAGCGGCTCCGTAACGGCTATCTGTGAGCTGCAGGGCAGGCTTTTGCGGGCCAGCCTCGGCTCCAGATGGGGCGCCAGGTAAGCATTACCGGCAAAAATAACGTATTTGGCCAGAACGCTGCCCCGGGCCGTTTTGACCCGATGCGGCGCACCGTAGGTCACGGCGGTAACCTCTGACGCCTCATAAATTCTGCCGCCGTGCCGGCGAATAGCCTCCGCCTCACCCAGCGCAAGGTTAAGAGGATGCAGATGCCCACCGCTGCGATCCAGCAGGCCGCCTATATAGCGCTCGCTGGCGATTTTACGCCGAATGCCCAGTTCATCCAGCAGCTCCAACTGATGATTGCCATACTGCTGCCAGCGCTTGTGCTGCTGCTTTAACTGGGCGAGCTGACGGCTGTTAAGCGCGGCAAAAATGCCGCCAGGCCGATAGTCGCAGCTAATAGCGTAACGATCGATACGATCGCGGATCACCGCTGCGCCCTCAAACATCATGCTGCCCAGAAGCTGTGCGCTTTCTTTGCCGTAGCGGTGTTCAATAACGTCAATATCGCGGCTGTAAGAGTTAACAACCTGCCCGCCGTTACGGCCGCTGGCCCCAAAACCCACTTTGGCCGCTTCCAGTACCACCACGTCATAACCCGCTTCGGTAAGATACAGCGCGGAAGAAAGCCCGGTAAATCCGCCGCCGATGATGCAGACATCGCACAGGATATCATCTGCAAGCTGTGGCCACGGGGCATGCGGATTGACCGTAGCGGCGTAATAGCTCTGCACATGTTCCATAGCTTTCTCCGGCAAAAAGCGCGACGCTATCAAAAAGTCGTTGGGGTATGAGCGCTGACGATCCGACAGGGCCGCGCAGAAGCGTTATTAAAGCTATGGGGATGGCCGGTATCAATAACATAGCTTTGGCCTGCCTTAAGCTGATACCGCTGGCCGTCGACGGTCAACGTAATTTCCCCTTCCAGTAGTGTGCCGATCTCTTCGCCCTGGTGACGAATCTTTTCGGTTGTCGCGCCTGGCTCATAAGTTTCCAGCATCATGGCCAGCGTCCGTTCAGGGTTTCCGTTATGGATCAGCCGCAGCGACACACCCTGGCTGCCAATATCGATCAGCTCGTCCGCCTCAATGATGACTTTAGGCCGGGTAGGCTGAGCCGGTTCGGAAAAGAATTCAGACAGGGAAAAACCATAGACTTTTAAAAGCTTTTGTAGCGTGCCGATGGCCGGACTGACCTTATCCTGTTCGATGGTGCTGATAGCGCTGTGCGTCAGCCCGGAAAGCTCGGCAACGCGACGCTGCGACAGGCCCAGCTGCTGGCGGATCTCCGCCAGACGACGACCGGGTGCCAGAGGAACATCGCTCATAGCCGGGTTTCCTTTTGCTGCCGAAAAAGGTGCATAACGTGGTTAAAAACTTGGCGCTTTACGGGGGCGACGTCAGCAGTACACCGTGAGGCGTTACCCGTATTGGGCAGTACCGGAGACCGGACACGTTTTCGGCTGCTTGCCGAATACATTATTACGCCAATCAAGGGGTTGTTCGAAATAATGCCCATCCCAACTCTCCGTGCGGTTTTAGTGAGCGCTGAAAGGCAGGATGAAATCGTGCCTCATGCTGCCAATCTGGCACTCCGCAAGGCAATATGCAAAAGATTTTGCCTGGAAAATAAACTTTGTCATAACATTTGCCGCGCTTAATAGTTGACTCTATGTTAAGAAGGCGGCGCTTATTTCGAGCGCCGCGCAAACGTCAAAAAGACTCAGCGAAGGCGGGTGGCATCATGACCAATATCGTCGAAGTGGAAGATTTTACGCGGCACAGTGAAGCGCAACGAACCAGCGCGTTCCAGCTTGAAGTAGAAACTTATCTGGAACGCTATCCCGAAACGCAACATGTTGATGTTCTGCTTAATGATTTAAACGGTGTTTTTCGCGGCAAGCGCCTGCCGGTCGGCAGCCTTCTCAGGCTGGAAAAAGGCTGCTATTTTCCCGCTTCTGTCTTTGCAATGGATATCTTGGGCAACACGGTGGAAGAAGCCGGACTTGGCCAGGCCTTGGGCGAGCCGGACAATATCTGCTTCCCTGTTGAAGGCACACTGACTCCCTCTGCAACCGATCCGCAGCGCCTGGCGCAAATTTTACTGACCATGCGTAATCAAGATGGTACTCCCTTTGACGTTGAACCCCGGAATGTCCTGAATCACCTTTGGCAGCAGTTGCGCAATCGGGGATTGTTTCCGGTGGTAGCGGTAGAGCTGGAGTTCTATCTCGTCGATAAAAAGCGCGATGCGGGAGGCGCTATTCAACCGCCTTGTTCGCCGGGCAGCGATGAGCGTAACCGGCAAAGCCAGGTTTATTCGGTAGATAACCTCGACTGCTTTTCTGCGGTGCTGAATGATATTGACCGGCTGGCCGTACTTCAGGGTATTCCTGCCGATGGCGCGCTGGCAGAGGCATCACCAGGGCAGTTTGAAATCAATCTGCGCCACACCCGCAACGTCCTCAGCGCCTGCGATCACGCCGTTCAGCTGAAGCGGCTGGTTCGTCAGGTGGCGGAAAATCACGATATGAACGCCACGTTTATGGCGAAACCTTACGAGGCATGGGCCGGTAGCGGCATGCACGTGCATATCAGCCTGCTGGATGCTGCCGATCATAATGCTTTTATTACCGATGACGGCAGCGACTCCCCTCTGTTGAAGCGAGCACTGGCCGGGATGATCGATCTGATGCCCGCCTCTATGGCGCTGCTGGCCCCTAACGTTAATGCTTATCGTCGTTTTTTACCGGAAGCGTTTGTTCCTTTGCTGGCCTCTTGGGGGCACAACAACCGGACGGTTGCGCTACGTATTCCCTGCGGCGAAGCGGAAAACCACCGGGTGGAATATCGCGTCGCAGGTGCCGATGCCAATCCTTATCTGGTGGTGGCCGCCGTGCTGGCGGGCATCCTGCACGGCATTGATAATCAATTACCGCTGCCCGCAGCGATTACCGGCAACGGTCATGAAGCCGACGGGATGCCGCTGCCGATCAGACAAAGCGATGCGCTGGATGCGTTTACGCAAAGCGCTCCGCTGCAAAAATTACTGGGTGAACGCTTCGGTTTTGTCTGGCACAGCTGTAAGTACCATGAGCTGATGCAGTTTGAGCGCCTGATTACCGCCACGGAAATTGACTGGATGTTGAAAAATGCCTGACTATTTCCGTAAAGAAATGCCTCAGAAAGGCTTTAAAAACTTGTATTCTGCCTTACAGCCCGGCAAAATATGCGCACTGTAAATGAATAACCGACGCTTCACGCGCCGGTTATTTTTTTTGCACAAAAAAACGAAGCCAAAGGGGCCGGTTCAGCCGGACTGATACACACTGACAGTGTTTTTGAGGAACTAAAGATGGGGCAACACTTCATTACGCCGGCCGCAGCCGGTAAACACCTGCGCGACGACTACGGCGCAGCGGCAGCCGTTACCTTCACGCCTGCCTGCTTTACCTTCCCAAATAAGAACAACGCTCGCATAAAGCGAAGTTTCCCTGTGGTTCAACCCAGAAAGGTTGATGCTATGGGGAGGCTGAATCATGTCGCATAATGCCCAGACCTCTGCGCCACGCGCGCACCTGAAAAAAACGCTGACTCTAATGCCTGTAGTGATGATGGGCCTGGCTTATATGCAGCCAATGACCCTGTTCGATACTTTCGGCATCGTTTCCGGCCTGACTGACGGTCACGTAGCAACCGCCTACGCCTTCGCGTTAATCGCGATTCTGTTTACTGCGCTGAGCTATGGCAAGCTGGTTCGCCGCTTCCCGTCTGCCGGCTCGGCCTATACCTACGCCCAGAAAGCCATCAGTCCGCACGTTGGCTTTATGGTGGGCTGGTCCTCGCTGCTGGATTACCTGATCATGCCGATGATCAATATCCTGCTGGCGAAAATCTATTTTGAAGCGCTGGTGCCGGGTGTCCCGTCGTGGATATTCGTGGTGCTGCTGGTTGGTTTTATGACCCTTTCTAACCTTAAGGGCATCAAAACCGTCGCTAACTTTAACAGCGTTATCGTCGTGCTGCAGATGGTGGTAATGGTCGCCATTACCGGCATGGTAATTTACGGCGTGGCGCACGGTGAAGGCACCGGCACGCTGGTCAGCAGCAAACCGTTCTGGTCCGAGCAGGCTCATGTGGTGCCGATGATTACCGGCGCAACCATCCTGTGCTTCTCGTTCCTGGGCTTTGACGGCATCAGTTCGCTGTCGGAAGAGACCAAAGATGCAGGACGTGTGATCCCGAAAGCGATCTTTTTGACCGCCCTGATTGGCGGCGTGATCTTTATCGTGGTTTCTTACTTCCTGCAGCTCTACTTCCCGGACATTACGCGCTTTAAGGATCCAGATGCGTCGCAGCCGGAAATCATGCTCTATGTGGCGGGTAAAGCCTTCCAGTTCGGCATTCTGATTTTCTCCTGCATCACCGTGCTGGCTTCCGGCATGGCCGCGCACGCAGGCGTTTCTCGTCTGATGTACGTCATGGGCCGCGACGGCGTTTTCCCGGAGCGCTTCTTTGGTTATATACATCCGAAGCTGCATACGCCAGCGTTGAACGTATTGCTGGTAGGCGCTATCGCGCTGTCGGCCATTACTTTCGATCTGGTTACGGCGACGGCGCTAATCAACTTCGGTGCGCTGGTGGCCTTCACCTTTGTTAACCTCTCGGTCATCTCGCAGTTCTGGATCCGCGAAGGGCGTAACAAAACGCTGAAGGACAATATCAACTTCCTGGTGTTGCCAACGTGTGGCGCCCTGACGGTTGGCGCGCTATGGATTAACCTGGAAGAAAGCTCGATGATTCTGGGCCTGGTGTGGGGCGCTATTGGCCTGGTGTATCTGGCTGTGGTGACGCATCGCTTCCGTAAACCGGTACCGCAGTACACCGAAGAGCCTATGTAAATTAGTATGCTACGTTGAAAAAGCCGGTTGGCCTCAAGCGCTAGCCGGCTTTTTTTTGCTAAGTTTTTTGGTATCTTTATAGAGAATTATTTAAAAGTCAGGCCTGTTAATATCGCCGATAATTATACGCTTCTGTGCAAAATGGTATAAAGTTCCTTTATCGATCATGACCCAGCCTCAATTAATCGTGACATCTGCTGCGGAAACGCACAAAAAAATATTTAAATAAGTGTAATAACCGTAAATCAATTTAAAGTCTTTTATTAATTTGCCATGAATAAATTATTAATCATAATCTTTTCCCATTTAATAATGGTTGGCCTGGGGCGGGCTAAAACAAGAATTTGTTAAAAACTGACATTTACTATATATATTTCCTAATGCAAGCGTGCCAGATGCAACAGGTTGCCCTAAAGATAGGGAGGAAAGGCAAAATAATCTGCCAGGTGCCAGGTGCCAGGTGCCAGGTGCCAAGTGCATTTGAAGAGCTATTGCAGTTTAAAGGAACA
>DOOK01000093.1:0-6045 GCA_003512805.1 Erwinia sp.
TCGGCGTTCTGCTTCACGGTAGAGGTAATCTGCTCCATCGCCGAGGCGGTCTCCTGCAGCGAGCTGGCCTGCTGCTCGGTACGCGAAGAAAGATCCATATTGCCCAGCGAAATTTCGCCAGAGGCGGTGGCAATCAGCTCGGTGCCGGAACGAACTTCGGTCACGATGCGCAGCAGGTTTTCATTCATGGTTTTCAACGCCTGCATGAGCTGACCGGTTTCATCAGTAGAATTCACGCGGATCGCCGTGCGCAGATCGCCTGCCGCCACGTTTTCAGCAATTTTGACCGCCTCGCGCAGCGGCGTAACGATAGAGCGGGTCAAAAAGTAGCCCAGCACGACGGCCAGCAGCGCTGCCAGCGAGGAAAAAATGACTGTAATGCGGGTGGCGGTAGTGCCATCAGCGACGGCGTTGGCGCCTTCAGCCTGCAGCTGCCCGGACTGCGAATCGGCAAAACGCTTGACGATATCCAGATAGGCCGTCTGTGTCGGCGTTATTTTCATCAGCGCGTAATCGGCAGCCGCCTCCTGATTGCCCGAGCGCACTAAATTAAGCAGCTCGTTTTTGGCCGATTCAAACTGCTGTGCCGCCTCTTTGACCGCCTGAATTTTTCTGATGCCGACCTCGGTGGTTTGCAGTCTGGCAATGTGTTCTATGGCCTGGTTGGTTTGCTGTGTCACGCTATCCAGCTGGCCGTAACGTTTCACATTTTTTTCCGGATGCGCCGTCTCAATAACCATCCCGCGCAGGTACTTTATCTGCTCGTTAACCCCATCGCGCGCGTCAAAGGCCAGCCTTACCTTGATGTAGCGATCGTTAACAATGCGATCCACCGCACCGTTAATGCTGCTGATTTTTACGATCGCCGTTACGCTGACCACGATTAATAGAAATATCACCAGGCCAAACGCCGCGCCGAGACGTACGCCAACTTTCAAGTCTTTTACAGATATCATCCGGGATGTTCCTTGCTGTTTAAAAAAGAGCCACTGAGGAAACCTTTAACATTACAAGGGCATTAAATCGGCACCAGAGAGGAAAACTTGACGGTGTTGTGAGCGAAATCGCGCATAAGGTAGGGTCGGGAAAGAAAAAAGCGAAGGGATTTCCCCGGCTGGTTCGCCGGGGAAACGGGCGTTTACTGAACCGGCACGATATTCAGGCTGACCAATCCGATACCGAGCTGACGGGCAGTGAAACCGGCTACCGCGCCTTCAACAGTGGTTTCTGGCGCGGCAGGTTTGAGCGTTAACAGTCGTGCCCGGGTGGGATTGTTGAGACGGATGCTGACCGTGGTGTCTCCGTGGCCCAGGTGGAACGTCTGCTCGCTATCGCCAATTTTTACGGTAAAAGGGCGTTGGCTGTTGGTGCCAAATGCGCGTGCCGTCAGGACCAGATCAAACGTTTCCGGCAGCGGTTCAAGCCAGGTAATGCTGACTTCGGGCAGCAGCCCGGCATCCGACCAGCGCCCGCCCCAGGGTTCGATATAGGAAAGACCGCTGACCTTCTGTACTTGTTTGGGCAAACCGGGCAGGGCAAACAGGATGGCCTCGGAAGAATATCTCAGGTCGTCATCGGCAACGCGCAGTCGGGTCACGGTTTGCTGATAGCGTGCCTCGCTTTGATTCCCGATTTGGCGAAAGCCAACGCGGCCCTGCGTTAGGCCGGGCTTCAGCTCCCGTATCGTCGGCGGTGAGTTTAGCGTGCCGTCGGCGACGCAAAGCTGCCGGTTCAGCGCCAGTTTTTCATCCCAGACGGCGCCCATTTTATAACAGCTGTCTATCCAGACAAATTTCTCATCTGGCGAAAAATTTGCCAGCTGCTGTTTCAGCGGGGGCGCCAGGTAGACATCGAATTTCGGCTCGATTTTGTCTGGTTTAACCGAAAGCAGCAGCGGTAATTTGAAATGCACACCGGCAAAGCCGAAGGTGTTATGCACCGTATCCGTTTTATAATCGGAAATCGTTTTTGGGAAATTCCACAGCTTAATCACGTCCGGCTTCCACTCGTTTATCTTCTCTTTGATATTCAGATACGTCTCTGCAAGAGAAGCAGAAGAGAGGCTACTGCGCCCCAGGCCGATAAAATTATCCCCCCCCAGCGCATCCAGCACCGTCGCGCCGTTGTCCAGCGTGCTGCGCTTAACCGGGACGACTTTACCGTCGGGGTTATCACCGCGCAGCATAAAGAAAAGGTTGCTGCGCTCGTGCTGATTCAGGTATTTCCAGGCAGTATTGTTCATCGCCAGGTGATCGGAGCTGACCACGATTATCGTATTTTTAAACCAGGGCGTAGCGCGGATCCTCTCTATCAGCCGCGCAATATGCTGCTGGCTACAGGCGACGGCGGCGAAAGATTTGTTTTGTTTGCCTTCCCACAGGTAGCTTTTTCGCTGGCAGCTGCGTGAGATGAATCCGTCGGGATGGTGTGTGTCTACCGTCAGGGCAAACAGCGAGAAGGGTTTTCCCTGCTGCGCCAGTTCAACATATTTATCGTAGACGCTGTCCAGTACCGTATCGTCATACCAGCCCCAGTCATTACGGTAGGCGGGATCTTTCACCACGCTTTTTAGTTCGTTGAAACCATACAGATGATCGAACCCATGTGAGGAGAGAAACAGATCTTTGCCGGCAAAGCTCAGGCTGGCGCCCTGATAAAAGTAGTTTTGATAGCCTGCCGCTTTCAGGATGTCCCCCAGACAAATATTCTGCGGATAAAAGGTAGAAAGCGAGCTGGAGGCATTGCCGTCGAAAGGGGCAAAAAGCGGGATACCGCACTGCGAGGCGACCATACCCGCAATGGTATATTCCGTGCCGGGCAGCTGCTGAGTATGACTGAAATCCAGCGAGCCGGCTTTGATGGCATTGAGTTCCGGCGCAAGGTTGGGGAAGGCTTCTTCATTAAAGTAGGTGCGCTCCAGGCTCTCGGCGTAGATATAAACCAGATTAGGTTTATCGCCGCGTATCTGCGTGCCCGGCACCTTATAGTGCGCATAAAAATCGGAGTCGCCTTTGCCCAGCTGTGATTTCAGCAAATCGCTGACCTGCTGATAAGCGGGCGTGGTTTTAATTGAGGCCAGCGCCAGCACAATCGCCAGCAGACCACAGAGCTTGCTGCCGCTGCGTTTCCTGCCGTGCCGTAAAATCCGGGCGAGCAGCGCAAACAGGGCCACCAGCGCAATAACCATTCCCCCTGCCGGCAGCAAATATTTACTGACCCCGGCGCCGCTCAGACTATTGGTAAGCGTATAGATAACCGCGTCGTTGATGCCTTCGCCCGTAAAGTAATTGCTCGCGAGTAGCGAAGCGTTCAGCACGATATAAAGGCCAAGCAGTAAAATAATCGCGGAAAAACCCAGCCTGTTTTTTCTGGCTTTCCAGCTGTATAGCAGGGCAGAGGCGATGAAAAGAAGCAATGAAAGTGATTCAGATCCCATTATTTTTTATATTCTCCGAAAAAGGCAGTCCCTGTCGACATTACACGCCAATTTGTAGCGAATCTGTCAATTTAACGCAGCCGGTGAAGGCTGGCAATAACGGCTCAAAGGATAAAAATGACCGACGTCACGGCGATAAAACTTTGTCGGAGGAGGGCGTTAACTTTGGGTTTTATGCGCCAGAGGACGATCGGCGTAGGAGAGGGATAAAAATAAATTAATTAAAGATTAAGGCCTTCGCTGCCGAAAACCTGGTCAGGCTCTCATAAGCCTGGCGGGCGGCGAGTAAAAAACCGCGAACGCCACCGTCTGAGCCGGAAAAAACAGAAGGTAATGGGCCAGAGTTTTTAGCATTTCTAAAACAAACAGAGATAAGAGATTTTACAAAAGCCATTTATATCCGCTGTGCTGCCGCGTTTCGCCCCTATAATCGCGCGCAAAATTGGCTTTATGTGACGTTTTTTCTATTTTTTTCGTCCTTAATTTTCTGGCAATGCTTTACAGGGCTACATAATGTTAACAAAAATGCGCGTGTTAAGTCAGGCTGTTGGCCTGGCGCTGGTGGTGGGCGGAGCGTCTTTTGCTGCTCATGCAGAAGTAACGCTGATCAAACAGGATCCGCAGGCTGGCGATCCGCTGAGCCGTCTGAATTTCACCGTAGGCGGCAGTATTCGCCCACAGTTTAATAACCTGACCGGCGATGACGGCAAAAATGCCTACCGTCGTAATGGCTTTGACGGCGGCACTCGTTTCCGTTTTCTGGCCGATTATTACCTGTTTGATGACGTCAGCTGGGTAGGTTATTACGAGTTGGGCGTCAATATCCCGGCGCTGTTCGACTGGGACAATCATTATGCAGACAAAGCGCATGATACCAGCCGCCGTATGCTTTACACCGGTTTCCAGAGCAAGACCTGGGGTAAACTCACCTTCGGTCAGCAGAACAGCGTTTATTACGATGTGGTCGGCGCAAAAACGGATATCTGGGATTATGACATGCTGGCGCAGGCGCCAGGCAACGGTATCAATGGCGACTACGACGGCTCTTACCGTTCACGCAAAATGCTGAAGTATAAAAATACCTTCGGTAATGCGGACGTGCTGGCTTCTTATCTGTTTGCCGATAACGAATTTTTACCGGGCAACGGCCTGCGCTACAAGCGCCAGGGCGGCGGCTCGCTGGGTGTGGATTATCACCTGAGCAAAAATCTGATCTGGGGTACGGCGTGGAACTTTACCCGCGCTGATATGCGTAATCCAGGCACGGGCGACGACAAAACCTGGAATCAGAATATTTACGGCACGTCCCTGAGCTGGAAGCCGGATAACTGGACCTTCTCGTTTGGTGGTGGCTATTACCAGAACTACCTGCTGAGCACGAAAAAAGGCGTGGATAACTACTTCGCTGGCGATGCGTGGGGGATCGAATATCTGGCAGGCTACACCATTCCGGTGGGCAACTACGGTCTGAAAACCTTTATGCCTTACGTGATGGGCGACCGCCTGGAATATGTTAACGATCGTGATTACCAGCGTATCGATAACGGCGTGGGTGTGACCTTCCAGCTCGATTACGGCTTCCGTGTAGATTACGAACACGTCTTTACCTCAAGCAGCAATAACCTGGGCGACATGAACCTGGTGCGTCTGCGTTACGACTTCTGATGTTCACCATCCCCGGCGAAAGCCGGGGATGGTTCCTTCGCTACGCTATCGTCAACGTTTTAAAGCTCACCCGTCACATACTGTGCCACGCCGTTACCGAAGCTCCAGTCGCCTTTGTCATTGGTGATAAAACTGATCATGACATCGGCCGGCAAAATGCCGCAGCTTTCTTTGAATTCGCGACACAGTTCCGCCATAAAAAACTGCTTTTGTTCATCGCTGCGCGGGCTGGTAAACACCCTGACCATCACCAGGTTATCGGTACGCGTCAGGCCCAGGCCCGTATCTTCAAACACCATCTGATAACGCTTGTTTTCGTGAACAATCTGGTAGCGATCGCGTGGCGGCACGTGGAAAGCGGCCAGCACGGCACGGTGTGCAGCATCCAGCAGCGTTTTCATTTCTGATTCAGAACGGCCCTGGATAACATCAAATTGCAGTAATGGCATAGTTTCCCCTTGCTATATCCGGTGAGAGCAGTAGCGCGACAGGGTTTACTGTAGAGGCATTACCGCAGGGGAAAAAGCGCTATAGTTAAAATGATTATTTATTATAGTGAACAATCGAGATGGATATTAAAACCAATGCGCTGTGGTTACATCTTTACTGGCTAACCGTGCTGGCAGAGCAGGGCAGTTTCACCCGTGCGGCCGACCGGCTGGAAGTCAGCAAGGCGGCCATGAGTCAAAAAATCAAAGAGCTGGAACAGCAGGCGGGCGTACCGCTGGTGACCCGGACTACCCGCACCCTGCGCCTGACCAGTGCTGGCGCAAAGCTGGTCGAGGAACTGCGTGCGCCTTTTGCTCAGATAGAACAAAGTTTTTTTAGCGTGCGTGATTCAGCCGGGCCGCTACGGGGCCTGATCCGCGTTACCGCCCCGGTTGCTTTTGCCCGACAGCAGCTGGTGCCGCATATCACTGCTTTCCTGCGGCAACATCCTCAGG
>DOOK01000093.1:6191-13837 GCA_003512805.1 Erwinia sp.
CGCGTACAGCTCGAAGTTTCCGATCGGCTGGTTTCTCTGGCCAGTGAAGGCTTCGACGTGGCCATTCGTCACAGCGATACGCTGCCCGATACGCATGTAGCGCTCCCGCTGTGCGACACGCGTGCGCTGGTTGTGGCGTCACCGGCCTATCTGAGCAAGTACGGTCAGCCGCAGACTCCGCAGGCGCTGAGCGAACATCAATGCCTGTATTATCCACGCGGCACAGAAGCGCCTCACTGGACGTTTAGTCGTGAGAACGACAGCGAAAGGGCAGTGATTAATGTTAGTGGCCCGTTTGCGACCAATAACAGCGAATCGATCAGAGATGCCGCGCTGGAAGGATTGGGTATTGCCCTGTTGCCCGACTTCAGCGCACAAAGTGCACTTGCCGACGGACGGCTGGTAGAAGTCCTGCCACAGTGGCGAACAGTAGGCGCCTTCGCGGATCGTCTCTATATTGTGCGCCCCTGGTCCGCTCAGGTTCCGCGGGCCGTAAACGGGTTTGTGCACTGGCTGCGTGATGCCTTTGATCGGCAGCGGAAGAGCGCTGTGGGCGCGTAAGCTACCTTTGTAAGCGTGACCTTAGAAAAACGCTACGGCCTGATTGCCGTTGATTGGAAGGCGAATATACACGCACCGGTTGGTAAAAATGTTGCCGCTGACGGCACGCCAAAAGCCTGCTCAGCTGGCCCGCTTCAGTGACGACGGCGCTTTGCTGGTAATAATGGGTGACGAAGAACCCGTTTAACGGCGAAGTCACCGCTCTGTGAGAGGTTACGGGACGGCGGTTTCAGCCCGGATAATGCCGACTGCCCACGAAGCTGACGGCACGCTGAGCGTGATTGCCACACCGTCCGCAGGAAGAGACTGCGAAAGGCTGAGCTATGTTACGCTTCCCTGAAAGAGAGGAGAAAAAGGGATGGAAGTAGAAAACCATAACATCAACGATATCCTGGCACCGGGGCTTAGCGTGATTTTTTGCGGCATCAATCCGGGAAAATCCTCTGCGCATACCGGGTTTCATTTCGCCCACCCGGGCAATCGTTTCTGGAAAACGATCTGGCAGGCCGGGTTTACCGAACGGCAGCTAAAGCCGGAAGAAGAGCAGCAGCTGCTGACTACGCGCTGCGGCATTACCATGCTGGTAGAAAGGCCCACCCGTGAGGCAACGGAGCTTTCCGCTGCAGAACTTCGTGACGGCGGCAAATTGCTGGTGGATAAGATAGGACAGTATCAACCCAGAGCACTGGCGGTCTTGGGTAAGCAGGCCTATAAGCAGGCTTTTGGCGTCAGTAAAGTCACGTGGGGTAAGCAGCCGCATAAGCTGGGCGAAACGGAAGTCTGGGTATTGCCCAATCCCAGCGGGCTAAACCGGGCCTCGCAGGAGGAGCTGGTAGCGGCCTATAAAGCGCTGGCGTTAGCGGTTTTTTAAAGTAGTTTCCCTCGTTGTTGCCGGAAAACTAGAACCCGCCCCAAACTGGGTTAATGGTGCCAGTACAGGGAGGAGAAGCGTGCGACGGGCGCTCTGGATCTTGCTGTTGTAGTCGGGAAAGAAAAGGCCTACCTGATGTCGGGGATGGGTGACTTCCTGCTTTCCTACCCAATAAAGGCCTCTACCCGCCGTAAAGCAAGGGAAAAGGGAGGCTAACGATGGCTCTTCAGTTGTGGCGTGCGTAACGGTGATAGCCTGTAGCCGGTTCACCTGTAGCTTGCTCTGCGGGATGCAGGTTAAACGCGGGTACAGAGGTTAGATAGCCCTTAACCTGTAACGCTGCAGGTTAGGACAAAACGCTGGCGGACGGGACGGCTGCCAACATCTGGCAGGGAAGGGCCAGACGGTTTTCCGCCTGTAAAAAAAAAGCCCCGGCCTGGGCCGGGGCTTTTTTATCACGCAGGCTGGATTAATCGTCCAGGAAGCTGCGCAGCACTTCAGAGCGGCTTGGATGACGCAGCTTACGCAGCGCTTTCGCTTCAATCTGACGGATACGCTCACGGGTAACGTCAAACTGCTTGCCGACTTCTTCCAGCGTATGGTCGGTGTTCATATCGATACCAAAACGCATACGCAGCACTTTCGCTTCACGCGCGGTCAGGCCAGCCAGCACGTCGTGAGTCGCTGAACGCAGGCTCTCGGAAGTGGCGGAGTCCAGCGGCAGCTCCAGCGTGGTATCTTCGATAAAGTCGCCCAGATGCGAATCTTCATCATCACCAATCGGCGTCTCCATGGAGATAGGCTCTTTAGCGATCTTCAGCACCTTGCGGATTTTATCTTCCGGCATCAGCATCCGTTCAGCCAGCTCTTCCGGCGTCGGCTCACGTCCCATCTCCTGCAGCATCTGGCGGGAAATACGGTTGAGCTTGTTGATGGTCTCAATCATATGCACCGGAATACGGATGGTGCGCGCCTGGTCTGCGATAGAGCGGGTGATAGCCTGACGGATCCACCAGGTCGCATAAGTAGAGAACTTATAGCCACGGCGGTATTCAAACTTATCAACGGCTTTCATCAGGCCGATGTTACCTTCCTGAATCAAATCCAGGAACTGCAGTCCACGGTTGGTGTACTTTTTAGCGATAGAGATAACCAGACGGAGGTTGGCCTCGACCATCTCTTTCTTCGCACGGCGTGCTTTCGCTTCACCGATAGACATACGGCGGTTAATGTCTTTGACCTGCTCGATCGTCAGGCCGGTCTCTTCTTCAATCTGTGCCAGCTTCATCAGGCTGCGCTGTACATCTTCCGACACGTCCTTGAGCTTTTCAGACCAGGGCTTGTTCATCGCCAGCGCGGCATTGAACCAGGTTTCGCTGGTTTCGTTGCCGGTGAACAGGGTGATAAAGTTCTTTTTCGGCATTTTACAGATTTCAACACACAGCTTCATGATGAGGCGTTCCTGAGTACGGACGCGATCCATCATGGTACGCATGTTGTTCACCAGGTAGTCAAACTGCTTTGGCACCAGGCGGAACTGTTTGAAGACGTCAGACAGGTTCTGAATCTCACTGACGGCATCGGCATGGCTGCGGCCTTTGGCCTTGATTACCGTACGCGTTTTCTCGTACTGCGTACGCAGATCGGTGAATTTTTCGCGCGCCAGTTCCGGGTCAATGCTGTTGTCATCATCAGCGCTGTCGTCGTCAGACTCTTCGTCTTCATCTTCGTCGTCGTCACGCTCTTCCTGAGAGAGTTCAGAGCCTACATGCGTAGCCGTAGGCGCAATCTCTTCTGCCGCATTAGGATCGACAAAGCCGGTAATCATATCGGAAAGGCGAGCTTCGCCAGCCTCGACGCGATCGTACTGCTCCAGCAGGTAGGTGATAGCCTCCGGATATTCGGCAACAGAACACTGCACCTGGTTGATGCCGTCTTCGATACGCTTGGCGATGTCGATTTCGCCTTCGCGCGTCAGCAGTTCAACGGTACCCATTTCGCGCATGTACATACGCACCGGATCGGTGGTGCGGCCGATTTCCGATTCAACGCTGGAGAGTACCTGAGCAGCCGCTTCGGCAGCATCTTCGTCCGTATCACTGCTGTTTTCGTTCAGCATCAGATCGTCGGCATCAGGCGCTTCTTCCACAACCTGTATGCCCATGTCGTTGATCATCTGGATGATGTCTTCGATCTGATCGGAGTCGACGATATCTTCCGGCAGATGGTCATTGACCTCGGCATAGGTCAGATAGCCTTGCTCCTTACCACGGGTGACAAGCAGCTTCAGCTGTGACTGCGGGTTTTGCTCCATAAGACGGTATCCACACTTCTGTTAAATTAGATTGGTGTTGGTCGGCTAAGTTTAAGCAGCCAACAATAACAGTGAGGGCGTTGGATTATTGCCGCTGCCCATCGTGGCGGCTGCCAGGCTCAACCTGGCGGATAGTCGGCACTTAAGCCGCGGATATGCTGTCAGAAGCTATTTTTTACTGCCCGTTTGCACGCGGTAGCCTGTCAACGGGCGGCGACGATATACGCTTCATCATATTGTCCATCGTCGCGGTTAAATCGGTTCAGGACTGTTTTTTCAAGGCCTGACTTAGCGTCCAGAATTCACGACGCTCTTCGGCATTCAGGCCATGCGTCCGGTCGCGCGCAATCAGCTCTTCCAGCCTGCGCTCCAGCGCCGCGTCATACATGCTGGCCAGTGAGTCCTTGAACATGGTTTCCACTTCATCCTCAACTATCATGTGGTTCCATGTTGCCAGCGTTTCAAGGCTTTGGCTAAATTTTGTCCCGCGATAGAGCTCCAGGAGCTGACCGGTGGTCAGGCCAGGATGCGCCACGCAAGTACTCACTAACTCCACAAATAGCGGAAATCCCGGCAGCTCTGAATTATTCAGGCCTTCCAGTGAAGGCACCATCGTCGCCAGTGCCGGGTTTTGGATCAGTAATCCAATCAGTATACGCATGGTTGTGCGTTTTAGCTGGGGCTGTTGCGTCAACTTCGCGCTTTCGCTCTGTTTCGGCAGCAGTTTTTCCAACTGGCTATCGTCCAGAATACCCAGCTTATTGCCCAGCTCCTGACGCAGATAAATACGCAGGGTTTCACCCGGCACCTGACTAATCAGCGGTAGCGCCAGCGTGCTCAGCTGGGCTCTGCCATCCGGAGACCGCAGATCCACCTGTGGCATCAGCGTATCGAAGAGGAAAGCGGAGAGCGGCATCGCCTGCTCCATCCGCGCCTCAAACGCGTCTTTGCCTTCTTTCCGCACCAGCGTATCGGGATCTTCGCCGTCGGGCAGAAACATAAAGCGTAGCTGACGTCCGTCATTCATGTAAGGCAATGCGGTTTCTAAAGCACGCCATGCCGCTTCCCGACCCGCCCGGTCGCCGTCATAGCAGCAAATGACCGTATCGGTGGTGCGGAAAAGAAGTTGGATATGCTCGGGCGTAGTCGATGTCCCCAGCGACGCGACGGCATAATCAATACCAAACTGCGCCAGCGCCACCACGTCCATATAGCCTTCTACCACCAAAAGCTTGGCAGGCTCGGGGTGTTTCTTTTGCGCTTCATACAGGCCATACAGCTGGCGGCCTTTATGAAAAATGTCGGTTTCCGGCGAGTTGAGGTATTTAGGCAGTGCATCGCCAACAACACGCCCCCCAAACCCGATAACGCGTCCACGCTTATCGTGGATAGGAAACATAATGCGTTCACGAAAACGATCGTAGCTGCGTCCCTGATCGTTGGTAACCAGCATACCGGCATCGCTTAGCGACTGCTTGTCTTCCTGGTTACGACCAAAGCGTTTTAACGCGTTATCCCAACCAGCAGGTGCAAAGCCGATCGAAAAATGCCGGATAACGTCATCGCTAAGACCACGTTGGGTAAGATAATCGCGCGCGCCCGCTGCCGCATTTTGCGTAAGCGATTGCTGATAGAAATCATTCAGACTGCCCATCAGCTGATAAAGACTCTGTCGCTGATGACGCTCTAACTGACTGGGGCCATTACCGCTTTCATAAGGCACTTCGAGGCCGTAAAGCGTGGCCAGCTCTTCAATGCTTTCGACGAACTCCAGCCGATCGTAATTCATTAAGAAATCGATCGCATTACCGTGTGCGCCACAGCCGAAGCAGTGGTAAAACTGTTTTTCACCGTTGACGGTAAAAGAAGGCGTCTTTTCGTTATGAAAGGGACAGCACGCGTGATAGTTCTTGCCCTGCTTCTTTAGCTTTACGCGCGCATCGATAAGATCCACGATGTCCGTGCGAGCCAGCAAGTCATTGATAAATACGCGTGGAATTCGTCCAGCCATAGGCCTATCAGCTCATAAACGAGAACAAGCCGCGCATTCCTTTCGGAAAGCACGGCCTTGTATACTACTACTTGTCTGTGAAGCCTGAGGGCAAGCCCTCAATAATTAGTACAGACGAGTGCGGCGTGCGTTTTCGCGAGCCAGTTTCTTCGCGTGGCGTTTCACAGCAGAAGCTTTAGCGCGCTTACGTTCGGTAGTAGGTTTTTCATAAAACTCACGACGACGAACTTCAGCCAGAACGCCTGCTTTCTCGCAAGAACGCTTGAAGCGACGCAGTGCTACGTCAAATGGCTCGTTTTCACGTACTTTAATTACCGGCATGTAACTCTCACCTCGATAAATTCGGTTTTGTTGCTGACGTCGGTGCCAGCTTGTTTCAAAATGGTGCGGAATTTTACTCCAACACAGGCTGCGTTGTAAAGCACCATAGCATAATGTCTCACCAACAGATGCGCCTGTGCGGCTGCCGGTTTTTTCAGGGCAGGGATTATACCTTACTCAAACAGGCGAGGCGATGAAATTTTCTGCTTATCATTCAGCGTCATTAGCGGTTAGTGCGGAAATTTGCCGCAGGGCGAAGCGGCTTCATGTTACACTGCGCGCCGCAAGAATGAGGTAAATGCCATGCGTGTGCTCGGAATAGAAACTTCCTGCGATGAAACCGGTATCGCGATTTACGACGATAAAGCCGGATTGCTCGCTAACCAACTTTACAGCCAGGTCAAACTGCACGCCGACTACGGCGGCGTGGTGCCGGAACTGGCTTCGCGCGATCACGTGCGTAAAACCGTGCCGTTAATTCAGGCCGCCTTAAAAGAGGCCGGTCTGCAGGCGCAAGATATTGATGCGGTAGCCTATACCGCCGGGCCGGGCCTGGTCGGGGCGCTGCTGGTCGGGGCCACAATTGGCCGTTCACTGGCTTTTGCCTGGAACGTGCCGGCGGTGCCGGTCCACCACATGGAAGGACACTTGCTGGCGCCAATGCTCGAAGAGAACCCGCCCGCGTTTCCTTTTGTGGCGCTGCTGGTTTCCGGCGGCCACACGCAGCTGATTAGCGTCACCGGCATCGGCGAATACCAGTTGCTGGGCGAATCCGTGGATGATGCGGCAGGCGAAGCCTTCGATAAAACGGCCAAGCTGCTCGGGCTGGACTATCCGGGTGGCCCGATGCTGTCGAAAATGGCGCAGCAGGGCGTGGAAAAGCGCTTTATCTTCCCGCGCCCTATGACCGACAGGCCGGGGCTGGATTTCAGCTTTTCGGGTCTGAAAACATTTGCCGCGAATACCATTCGTGAAAATGCTAACGACGATCGGACGCGTGCAGATGTGGCCCGTGCATTTGAAGATGCGGTGGTGGATACGCTGATTATTAAATGCAGGCGCGCGCTGGAGCAAACCGGCTTTACCCGGCTGGTGATGGCGGGCGGCGTCAGCGCGAACCGTACGCTGCGGGCCAAAATGGCGGATGTCATGCGGGCGCGTGGCGGCGAAGTCTTCTATGCCAGGCCTGAATTCTGCACCGATAACGGCGCTATGATCGCCTATGCGGGCATGGTGAGGCTCAAGGGTGGGACGCGTAGCGATCTCAGCGTCAGCGTCCGTCCGCGTTGGCCGCTGGCAGAACTCTCGCCGCTGCAAAGCGACTAAAATAAAGCGCCATTGCTGACGGCAATGGCGCCCGGCCTGTTATCAGCTAGTTGCTTAGCAGGCCCTTCAACCAGCCGCCGATCAAAGGAATACCGGCAATAACGCTTTCGATCGCCCCTCCAGCCTGACTACCCAATGTTGAACCAACATCTTTGCCCTGATTGGGAAAAAGCGTGCCTGCACTCACCTTACCGATAAGCGGCAGCTCCACATCTACATTAGCGACCAAGCCATACAGGCTG
>DOOK01000095.1 GCA_003512805.1 Erwinia sp.
AAAAGCAGGATGGCGACCGTGGCGCCCCAGGCAATCAGCAGCGAACCCGCCAGATAACCAATGTGATGGGGATACTGATGCGACAGCAGCATTAGCGTTGCCAGCAGCGACGGGCCAGCCACCAGTGGAATAGCCAGCGGCACCAGAAATGGCTCTTCGCCAGCAGATAAACCGGTGCTGTTGCTCTCGTGTGAAGGGAAAATCATTTTGATAGCGATCAGAAACAGAATGATCCCGCCGGAAATCGATACGGTCTCCGTCCGCAGGTTCAGGAAAGCGAGAATTTTTTCTCCGGCAAAGAGAAACAGCAGCATGATCGCCAGAGCAATCAGCATTTCCCTGATAAGCACCGCCCGACGACGTTTCGGCTCCAGATGCTTTAAAACCGACATAAAAATCGGCAAATTGCCCAGCGGATCCATAATAAGTAGCAATAATATGGTAACCGAAATCATATCTGTCATGGGTTTCTTCTCCTTTCCACTGGGGCTGGTCTTCCGTTATAAGCTGTTCTGCTAAAAAAGCCGCGCTAATCGAATTAATTCACTTGCCACTTTTTCTGCATTTTGTAAGGTGATAGCCATCTTTCTTTCTTATCACTTACTCTAACAGGTCAGGCGTTTTTGTCGCAGACAGTTTGTTTTTCGCCAGCGGGCGGCCAGACAGCATATCCGGCGGTTCGCAGACGGGCAAACCAGCCTGAAACAGGTGCAATATGAAATCAGTAGGCTTAATTGGTTGGCGCGGCATGGTCGGTTCCGTGCTGATGCAGCGGATGACGGAAGAGCGCGACTTTGACGTCATTCGCCCGGTATTTTTTTCCACTTCTCAGCACGGTCAGGCCGCGCCGCAGTTTGGCGGCCAGTCTCCGGGCCTGCTGCAGAACGCGTATGACCTGGACGCACTGAAGGCGCTCGATATTATTATTACCTGCCAGGGTGGCGACTACACCACCGAAATCTATCCAAAGCTGCGCGCGGCAGGCTGGCAGGGCTACTGGATTGACGCGGCCTCCACGCTGCGTATGCAGGATGATGCGCTGATTATCCTCGATCCGGTTAACCACCATGTGATCCGTCAGGGCCTGGATAAAGGCATCAAAACCTTTGCGGGTGGCAACTGCACGGTCAGCCTGATGCTGATGTCGCTGGGCGGCCTGTTTGCGCAAGATCTGGTGGAGTGGGCCTCAGTCGCGACCTATCAGGCCGCTTCCGGTGGCGGCGCGCGACATATGCGCGAGCTGTTGGCGCAGATGGGCATGTTGCATGACGGCGTGGCAAAAGAATTGCAAAACCCGGCCTCCGCCATTTTGGACATCGAACGTAAAGTCACCGAGATGAGCCGCAGCGGCGTGTTGCCAACCGATAACTTCGGCGTACCGCTGGCAGGCAGCCTGATCCCGTGGATTGATAAACAGCTGGAAAACGGCCAGAGCCGCGAAGAGTGGAAAGGCCAGGCGGAAACCAATAAGATCCTGCAACCGGCGCGCACCATTCCGGTTGACGGCCTGTGCGTGCGCGTTGGCGCCCTGCGCTGCCACAGCCAGGCGTTTACGTTGAAGCTGAAAAAGGATGTGCCGCTGAAGGAAATCGAACAGCTGCTGGCCGCCCATAACGAGTGGGCTACCGTCGTGCCGAACGATCGTGAGCTGACCATGCGCGAACTGACCCCGGCAGCGGTAACCGGCACGCTGAAAACGCCAGTTGGCCGTCTGCGCAAGCTGAATATGGGGCCGGAGTATCTCTCTGCCTTTACCGTCGGCGACCAGCTGCTGTGGGGCGCTGCCGAGCCGCTGCGCCGTATGCTGCGACTGCTGGTGGACTAACCGTACCTCGCCCTGCCGGATCGGCAGGGCGCTTTCCTTAAACGGCCTTCCTTTCACTTAAGCCGCCAGAACGAGCGCGATTTTTCTGCCTGTTTTTAATTTCTCTATCCTTCCCAATTGTAACGATAACAACGTGCTGTTTAAATTTTCGCCAGTAGCCATGTCAGCGGCCTGTGTGAAAACGGTTAACCGCCCGACTTCTCTGCATTTGTTTCGACAGGGCAATTTTATCGTGCCGGGCGCTGCGCTTTTCCGTTCCGCTTACTAATCTGTGAAAGTTTGATCTAAAAGAAATATTTTTCTTCTTTCGGTACTGGCTTTATTGGCGCCCTGGCTATGCTTAGCTGTATCGCCCGATTGCAGGATGCCTGGCATTGTCTGCCGCGTCCGATCGCGTTTTGAGTATTTCAACAGAAGTTGTCGCACGCTGCGGCGGTTTTTTACAGGATGTCAGGCCGTACCCGCCAGCGTGCTTTTGGCTCAATGAAGAGCAGTGCATTCATTTTTTTCTAAAAAAGGATCGCCTGCCATACATTACAGGTACAGTCATGTCAGAGCTTACGGATCGCCGCCTAATTAACGATTTAATTTCCGGCCATTATGCTGACCCGTTTTCATTACTCGGTATGCACCAAACCCCAAAGGGGTTGACGGTGCGCGCCCTGCTGCCGGACGCCACCGAGGTTTGGGTCATTGAAACCAATACCGGCCGGAAATGCGCCCAGCTGGAATGTATTGATTCACGCGGTTTTTTCGAAGGCGTGATCCCGCGTCGTAAAAATATGTTCCGCTATCAGCTGGCCGTCACCTGGCATGGTCAGCAAAACCTGGTGGATGATGCGTATCGCTTTGGACCGCTGCTGAAAGAGCTGGACAGCTGGCTGTTGGCAGAAGGGACCCACTTACGTCCCTATGAGTCGATGGGCGCGCATTCAGACGTGATTGACGGCGTGATCGGTACGCGCTTTTCCGTCTGGGCACCCAACGCCCGTCGCGTCTCCGTAGTCGGTGATTTCAACTTCTGGGATGGCCGTCGTCACCCTATGCGGCTGCGTCAGGAAAGCGGCGTCTGGGAGCTTTTTGTGCCCGGCGCGGTACAGGGTCAGCTTTATAAATATGAAATTATTGATAAACACGGACAGCTGCGGCTGAAATCCGACCCTTACGCTTTTGAAGCGCAGATGCGGCCAGACAGCGCCTCTATGATTTGCGGCATTCCGCCGAAAACAACGCTGTCGGAAGCGCGCCAGCGGGCCAACGATTTTGATGCACCTATCTCTATTTATGAGGTACATCTGGGGTCGTGGCGTCGCCATACGGATAACAACTACTGGCTGAGCTACAAAGAGCTGGCCGAGCAGTTGGTGCCCTATGCCAAAGAGATGGGCTTTACTCACCTTGAGCTGATGCCCATTAACGAACACCCGTTTGACGGCAGCTGGGGCTATCAGCCTACCGGTATGTACGCGCCAACGCGCCGTTTCGGTACGCGCGACGAGTTCCGTAATTTTATTGCTGTCGCCCATCAGGCCGGCCTGAACGTGCTGCTGGACTGGGTACCGGGACATTTCCCTTCCGATGACTTTGGCCTCGCTAAATTTGACGGCACCGAGCTGTATGAGCACGGCGATCCGCGCGAAGGCTTTCATCAGGACTGGAACACGCTGATTTATAACTTTGGTCGTCGTGAGGTCAGCAACTACCTGACGGGCAACGCGCTCTACTGGATTGAACGCTTTGGTATCGACGGTCTGCGTGTGGATGCTGTGGCTTCCATGATCTACCGCGACTACAGCCGTGCGGAAGGGGAATGGGTACCTAACCACTTTGGCGGCCGGGAAAATCTGGAGGCCATCGCTTTCCTGCGCTACACCAACCGCACGCTGGGCAATGCCGCGCCCGGCACCGTGACCGTGGCGGAAGAGTCGACCGACTTCCCGGGCGTTACGCGTCCGTCGGAAACCGGCGGCCTGGGCTTCTGGTACAAATGGAACCTGGGCTGGATGCATGACACCCTGGATTACATGCAGGTAGATCCGCTTTACCGTAAGCATCACCACAACAATCTGACTTTCGGCATGTTTTACAACTCCACCGAGAATTTCGTGCTGCCGCTTTCGCACGATGAAGTGGTGCACGGTAAGCGTTCTATCCTGGATCGCATGCCTGGTGATGTCTGGCAAAAGTTCGCTAACCTGCGCGCCTACTATGGCTGGATGTACGGCTTCCCCGGCAAAAAATTGCTGTTCATGGGCAATGAGTTCGCGCAGGGGAAAGAGTGGAACCACGATATTAGTCTGGACTGGCATCTGCTGGAAGGCGAAGACAACTGGCACAACGGCGTCCAGCGTCTGGTGCGCGATCTGAACCATACTTATCGCGAGCATCCTGCGCTTTACCAGCTGGATTTCGACCAGATGGGCTTTGAATGGCTGGTCGTGGACGATTTTGATAATTCGGTCTTTGTCTTTGTCCGTCGCGATCGTGAAGGCAATGAGCTGATCGTTGCCAGTAACTTTACGCCAGTGCCGCGCCATGATTACCGTTTCGGCGTGACCCAGTCGGGCAGCTGGCAGGAAGTGCTGAACACGGATTCCACGCGTTATCACGGCAGCAACGTCGGTAATCCGGGAGCGATCGGCACCGAAGCGATTCCGAGCCACAATCGTGAACACTCAATCAGCATGACTTTGCCACCGCTTTCCACGGTCTGGCTGGTCAGGGAGGCGCCATGAGTCAACTGCAGCCCGGTAAATCCACGCCGACAGGCGCAAACTACGACGGCAAGGGCGTAAACTTTACGCTGTTTTCACAACATGCTGAACGGGTGGAGCTTTGCCTGTTCGACGAGCAAGGCGTTGAAACGCGGATGGATCTGCCCGCCCGTACCGGTGATATCTGGCACGGCTATTTGCCCGCCGTCAAACCGGGCCAGCTCTATGGCTATCGCGTTCATGGGCCATGGCAGCCCGAAGCCGGCCATCGCTTCAATCCGCACAAGCTGCTGATCGATCCCTGCGCGCGTGAAGTGATCGGAGAAGTCCCTGACGATCCTCGTTTTCAGTGCGGCCCACAAGTCCTGGATACGAAAGATAGCGCGGCAGTCGCGCCGCGCAGCGTGGTGGTAGCAGATGATTTTGACTGGGAAAACGATCAATCACCTCGCGTTCCCTGGGGTTCCACCGTTATTTACGAGGCCCACGTACGCGGGCTGACTAAACGCCATCCCGGCATCCCGAAAGAAATCCAGGGCACTTATGCCGCGCTGGGCCATCCGGTGATGATCAGCTATTTCAAGCGGCTGGGCATTACCACCCTGGAACTGCTACCGGTCGCGTTTTTCGCCCATGAGCCTCGTCTGCTGCGGCTTGGGCTGACCAACTATTGGGGCTATAACCCGCTGGCCCCCTATGCGCTGGATGCCCGCTACGCTTCCGGGGTGAATGGCGTTCACCCACGTGACGAATTCCAGCAGGCGGTGAAAGCGCTGCACGCAGCGGGTATTGAAGTGGTGTTGGATGTGGTCTTTAACCACACGGCCGAGCTGGATGAGACCGGGCCAATGCTGTCGAAACGCGGCGTGGATAACCGAAGCTTTTACTGGCTGGACGAGCAAGGCAACTACGAAAACTGGACCGGCTGTGGCAACACGCTCAACATCAGCCATCCTAACGTGCTGGAGTGGACGCTGGAGTGCCTGCGGTACTGGGTCGAGGTTTGCCACGTCGATGGCTTCCGCTTTGACCTGGCAACGGTGCTGGGTCGCACGCCCGAATACCATCCACACGCCTCTATTTTCGAAGCGATACAGGAAGATCCGCTGCTCTCCCAGTGCAAATTGATTGCGGAACCCTGGGATATCGGCCCGGACGGCTATCAGGTGGGCAACTTTCCGCCGCCGTTTGCTGAATGGAATGACCAATATCGCGACACCATGCGGCGTTTCTGGCTGCACGGTGACGTTAATAATGCAGCATTCGCCGCACGTTTTGCCGGCTCCAGCGATATCTTTAATCATGAAGGGCGACTGCCTTCGGCCTCGATCAACCTGATCACCGCGCACGACGGCTTTACCCTGACCGACCTGGTCTGCTTCAACGAAAAACATAATGAGGCCAACGGCGAAGATAATCGCGATGGCCATAACGGCAATCACAGTTACAACCACGGCGTTGAGGGACTGAATGCGCCGCTACTGGTGGCCGAGCATCGTCGGCGCAGCGTACACGGTTTATTGACCACGCTGCTGCTCTCGCAGGGCACACCAATGCTGCTGGCCGGCGACGAGCACGGTCATACTCAGCATGGCAATAACAACGCTTACTGTCAGGATAACGAGCTGACCTGGCTCGACTGGGAAAACAACAACAGCGGACTGTTCACTTTTACTGCTGCTTTGATCCACCTGCGCAAACGTATTCCTGCACTTCAGGCCGATCGCTGGTGGCAGATTGACGACGGCAACGTGGAATGGCTGGGGCCGGATGGCAAGCCGATGTCCGCCAATGACTGGCACCACGGCGAACGCAGGATGCAGATCCGGCTGTCGCAGCATTGGCTGATTGTGATGAACGCTTCCGAAGAAGTGTGCGACATCACGCTGCCGCCAGGGCGCTGGCATGCCATTCCGCCCTTCGCCGGGGATGACAACCCCATTCTGTTAACTGTCTGGCATGGAGCCGCACACGGCGTGTGTGTGTTCCAGGAACAACCATAACAGGAGTCAGGCATGGCCACTTTAGATAAGAACGACTCTCTGATGTTGGCAAGACAATTGCCGTCGCAAACTGTAGCCCTGATCCTGGCGGGGGGACGTGGCACGCGCCTGAAAGACCTTACCGCCAATCGCGCCAAGCCTGCCGTCCATTTCGGCGGTAAGTTCCGCATTATCGATTTTGCTTTGTCAAACTGCCTGAACTCCGGGATCCGACGGATCGCCGTGATCACGCAATATCAGTCGCATACGCTGGTGCAGCACATTCAGCGAGGCTGGTCGCTTTTCAATGAGGAGATGAACGAGTTCGTCGATTTGCTGCCTGCTCAGCAGCGTCAGACTACCGAACACTGGTATCGCGGGACGGCGGATGCCGTGACGCAAAACCTGGATATTATTCGGCGTTATCAGGCGAAATATATCGTGATTCTGGCGGGCGACCATATCTATAAAATGGACTACTCGCGCATGCTGCTCGATCACGTAGAGAACGGCGCAAAATGTACCATTGCCTGCCTGCCAGTACCGATTGAAGAAGCCAGCGCTTTCGGCGTGATGGCGGTCAACGATCAGAACAAAGTAGTCGATTTCCTGGAAAAACCGGCCAACCCGCCATCGATGCCGGGTAACGACACGCTGGCGCTGGCGAGCATGGGCATCTATACCTTTAACGCTGACTATCTTTATCAGCTGTTAGAAGACGATCTGAAGATCCCGGAATCGAATCATGACTTCGGCAAGGATATTCTGCCGAAAATTGTGGCGACCGGTGAAGCCCTGGCGCATTCGTTCAGCATTTCCTGTGTGCAAAGTGATGAAAACGCGCCGCCATACTGGCGCGATGTCGGCACGTTGGACGCGTACTGGAAAGCGAATCTGGATTTGGCCTCCGTGACGCCAGAACTGGATATGTACGATCGTGACTGGCCTATCCGTACCCATATGGAGCCGTTACCCCCGGCAAAATTTGTGCAGGACCGGTCAGGGAGTCATGGCATGACCATGAATTCCCTGGTCTCGGGCGGCTGTATTATTTCTGGCTCGGTAGTGGTTAATTCCGTTTTGTTTTCACGCGTAAGAATCAATTCTTTCTGCAATATCGAATCCTCTGTGCTGTCGCCGGATGTGGTGGTGGGGCGCTCTTGTCGCCTGCGCCGCTGTGTCATAGATCGTGCGTGCGTGCTGCCTGAAGGAACGGTAATCGGTGAGAATCCGGATGATGACGCGCGCCGTTTTTACCGCTCGGAAGAAGGCATTGTGTTGGTGACGCGTTCCATGCTGGCGAAGCTTGGCTGGCGCAGTTAACCGCATAAAGTAAAAAAATAAAGCACAGGTATTTGATGCGGAGGAACGCGTCAGAACAAAGTAAAGGAGCCGATAATGCAGGTTTTACATGTCTGTTCAGAAATTTTCCCGCTGCTAAAAACGGGCGGGCTTGCTGATGTTGTGGGGGCATTACCGGCGGCGCAGATTGCGGAAGGGATTGATACCCGCGTATTGATCCCGGCGTTTCCGGACTTGAAAAAAGGGATTCCGGATACGGAAGTGGTGGCCCGGCTGCATACTTTCGCCGGCTATGTCGAGCTGCTCTATGGACGCTATGACGGCGTAGGGATTTATCTGATCGACGCGCCGGGATTGTACGATCGTCCCGGCAGTCCTTATCACGATGAATCGCAGTTTGCCTATACGGATAACTATTTACGCTTTGCGCTGCTGGGCTGGATGGGGTGCGAAATCGCCTGTGGGCTGGACACGTTCTGGCGACCAGAGGTGGTTCATGCGCATGACTGGCACGCCGGTTTGACCTGCGCCTATCTGGCCGCCAGAGGCCGTCCGGCGAAATCCGTTTTCACCGTGCACAACCTGGCCTATCAGGGATTGTTCTATGCGCATCATCTGGAAGAGATCCAGCTGCCGTGGTCTTTCCTCAATATGCATGGCCTGGAATTTTACGGGCAGATCTCTTATCTCAAAGCCGGGCTGTTCTATGCCGATCACATTACGGCAGTCAGCCCGACCTACGCGCGTGAAATTACCCAGCCGGAGTTTGGTTACGGTATGGAAGATCTGCTGAAGCAGCGGCAGATGGAAGGGCGGCTGACCGGTATCCTGAACGGCGTTGACCCGCTGATCTGGGATCCCGAGCAGGATCTTCTGCTGACCACGCGCTACAACCGTGACGTGCTGGACGCCAAGCAGGAAAATAAACGCCAGCTGCAAATTGCGATGGGGCTGAAGATTGACGAAAAAGCGCCGGTATTTGCCGTGGTTAGTCGCCTGACGAAGCAGAAAGGACTGGATTTGGTGCTGGAAGCGCTGCCGGGGCTGCTGGAGCAGGGTGGGCAGCTGGTGCTGCTGGGCGCAGGCGAGGCGGTGCTGCAGCAGGGCTTCCTGGCGGCGGCGGCAGAATATCCGGGCCAGGTTGGCGTGCAGATTGGCTATCACGAAGCCTTTTCGCACCGCATCATGGGCGGCGCCGACGTGATTATGGTACCGAGCCGCTTCGAGCCTTGCGGGCTGACACAGCTTTATGGTCTGAAGTACGGCACGCTGCCGCTGGTGCGGCGTACCGGTGGTCTGGCCGATACGGTCAACGACAGCTCGCTGGAGAACCTGGCCGACGGCATTGCCAGCGGTTTCGTCTTTGAAGACAGCAATGCCTGGTCGTTGCTGCGCGCAATCCGCCGCGCTTTTGTGCTCTGGTCGCGCCCTTCGCTGTGGCGCTACGTACAGCGCCAGGCGATGGCCATGGATTTTAGCTGGCAGGTAGCCGCTGTGGCTTACCGCGATCTCTATCAACGTCTGCTGTAAAGAACCCAGGAAAATTGATATGAACGCACCTTTCATCTATACCGCCCCAACGCTCAGCGTCGAGGCACTGAAGCACTCCATCGCCTATAAACTGATGTTCACTATCGGCAAGGATCCTTCCGTTGCCAATAAACATGAATGGCTGAACGCCACGCTGCTGGCGGTACGGGATCGGATGGTGGAACGCTGGCTGCGCTTCAACCGGGCGCAGCTGTCGCAGGATGTGCGTCAGGTCTATTATCTGTCGATGGAGTTCCTGGTCGGCCGCACGCTGTCTAACGCGCTGCTGGCAATGGACATTTATGAAGATGCCCACGCCGCGCTGGAAGAAATGGGATTCGATCTGGAAGATCTCATTGGCGAAGAGAGCGATCCGGGGTTAGGCAATGGCGGTCTGGGTCGCCTGGCCGCCTGTTTCCTGGATTCGCTTGCCACGCTGGGTCTGCCAGGCCGCGGTTACGGCATCCGCTATGACTACGGCATGTTCAAGCAGAATATCGTTGACGGTCGTCAGGCGGAATCGCCGGATTACTGGCTGGAATACGGTAATCCGTGGGAATTTCAACGCTTCAACACCCGCTATAAAGTCCGCTTCGGTGGACGTATCCAGGTTGAGGGCAGTCGTTCGCGCTGGGTGGAAACGGAAGAAGTACTGGCAACGGCTTACGACCAGATCATTCCTGGCTTTGATACCGATGCGACCAACACTTTGCGGTTGTGGGGAGCGCAGGCCAGTAACGAAATCAACCTGGGGAAATTTAATCAGGGCGATTACTTTGCGGCGGTG
>DOOK01000097.1 GCA_003512805.1 Erwinia sp.
TGTCGATTATCACCCCGAATCTGCCTGCAGCAAGGCACCCTGCAGCCACTCTTTCGCTTCGCTTATCGTGGTCAGCCAGCTGGCATGGCGCGGACGCAGCGCAGCCAGAGCAGAAGAGAGCGTGCAGCCCGTACCGTGCGTGTTTTTAGTGGGCACTCGCGGCGCGGTAAAACGTTCTTCCACTTCCGCTGTCAGCAGCCAGTCGGGGCTTTCGCTGTCGCTTAGATGGCCGCCTTTCATCAGTACCGCCTGACAGCCAAGCGCCAGCAGCGCCCTGCCCTGCTGCAGCATTTCGTGCTCGTTGCGCGCCGGTAAACAATCCAGCAGCGCGGCAGCTTCCGGCAGATTCGGGGTGATAATCGACACCTGCGGCAGCAGTTTTTCCCGCAGCGTCGCTACGGCGCGCCGCGAAAGCAGCGGATCGCCGCTTTTCGCCAGCATCACCGTATCCAGTACCCGCCAGGGAATAGCTGCCGTCGCCAATCCTGCAGCGACCGCTTCCACAATATCGCTGTCCTGCAACATGCCGATTTTCACGCTGTCGATGCGTACATCATCCAACACCGAGGCGAGCTGCGCCGCAACAAAGTCGGCTGCGATGGGATAGACGGCCTGCACACCGCAGGTATTTTGTGCCACCAGCGCGGTGATGACGCTGGTGCCGTAGGCCCCCAGCGCGGAAAACGTTTTCAAATCGGCCTGAATCCCGGCACCACCACTGGGATCCGTTCCGGCAATCGTCAGGGCATTGACTCTCATACGGCCTCCTTGTGCAGACCGTAAAGCGCATCAAGAAACAGCGGTTCAAAGGTGCCCGGCCCGCTGGCCGCTGCCGCTGCCTGCTCGCCCGCCTGGCTCATTACCCGACAGGCGGCAGCGATATGCAGCAGCCTGTCGCCCGGCAGCGCGCAAAACGCTGCCACTACGGCGGAAAGTGCACAACCCGTTCCCACCACCCGGGTCATCAGCGGAGACCCGCCCGATACCGCCAGCAGCCGCCGTCCATCGGTAACGTAGTCCGTTTCGCCTGTAACCACGACTACCGTACCGCCGGACTGCGCCAGCTGAATAGCGGCTTCAAGGGCAGCAGCCGGATCGTGCTGGCTGTCGACGCCGCGGCCGGAAACCGCCTGACGGGCCAGCGCCATAATTTCAGAGGCGTTGCCGCGAATGGCGGCAGGACGATAAGCCAGCAGCCGCTGGCAAAAATCGCTGCGAAAAGTCAGCGCGCCGACGGCAACCGGATCCAGCGTCCAGGGTCGGCCTGCCGCGGTCGCGCCTTCCACCGCGGCCAGCATCGCTTCGCTACGTGCAGCGGTCAGCGTGCCGACGTTGATCAGCACGGCATCTGCAATGGCGCTAAATTGTGCCGCTTCCACAGGTTCAGTCACCATGACGGGCGACGCGTCCAGCGCCAGCAGCACGTTGGCCGTCAGGCTTTGTACCACGTCATTAGTCAGGCAGTGAACCAGCGGTGACTGCTGGCGGAAAACGGCAAGAGAGGCGGCCGGACTGGCCGTATAGCGAGAAGGTTGGATCATAGCGCTCCCAACCGGCGATCAAGAAGGCGATGCAATAAAGCATCTGACTTCCCTCCGCTGGCATTATCCAGTTCAGGTTCAACGGGTATTTCTCAGCCTTCACAAGGAAGGGCACCCCGAGTCGTAGTGCTTGCCAGCATAGGGAAATGCGCCGTTTTACGCAAGCGCAGGACGCCTCGCTAACGCCTCGCGGGCAGGGGACAGCGGCAGCCCGATTGGTTTACGATAATGAAGAAAAAAACTGGAAACTGGCGGCCGTGCTGACCTCTGACGCGGCGTGGGCCCCTACTCCCTGCGTTCCTATATCCTCTTTATTCAGGATGATTTCGTCGCGCAGGCGATGGCGGCCAGCAGCGATCCCGATATCACTGACACTTAGAGCAACGGCACGTTGTACTGGCATAAAGACGCGGTTACCCAGGGTAAGGAGCGCTGGGCATGGCATGGCGTTAATGCGCTGACGCCGCCGCCGCCGCAAATCATGCTGAACTGGACAGCAGTAAAGATCAGCGCAGGCTGCAACAGTAAGGCGCCAACGACTGGCTGCTGGCTGGCGGCATGACGGTGAATTTCTGATTATTTACCGGCGGCCGCTTTTGCCGTCGGGATTTTTTGCGTCATAATCTCCGATCTCTTAGCGGCTTTTGATAAAGTTCGCCATCCTGTCCTGACGAGAAGTAAGATGACAAGACCGCTTAATGAACAATACGGCATCAGCGTTGCGGCGCTGCAAATGCTGCATTATCTCCAGCAGATAGCGCGCGGCGATCGCGCCTTCACCATTCGGGATACCGTGCTGAACAGCCGCTGCAACGTCACGCCGCCGGATAATTTCCGCCTGTTAGATCAGCTTTTTGAAGCAGGCAAAATCGACTACGACTACCGCGGGACGGGTATCGACAGCGAAAGGCACGTTAAGCCCGTTTGGGGAGACAACCGATGACGGTACGCGCCTTTATCGAAGCCGATCGTCCCTTTCTGCGCACGCTGTTTTTGGCTGCACGCAAGGCGAACTGGCACTGGCTCGACGGCAGCGACTGGCAGCTGGAGGATTTTGATCGGACGACGCTGGGCGAGCGCGTTCTGGTCGCCGAGCACGACGGCCACCGTACGGGATTTGCCGCCCTGCTGCCCGCTGACAATTTTCTGCACAGTTTATTTGTCGATCCTGCGTATCAGGGTCAGGGCATCGGCAGCGAGCTGCTGGACGCGGTGCAGGCAGGCTTTACCTCCACCGGCGCATTAAAATGCCTGAAGGCAAACAGCCGGGCGCTGGCTTTTTATCAGCGTCACGGCTGGCAGGTTATCAGCAGCGGCGAAGGCGACCAGGGAGAATATCTGCTGCTGCATTACGTGTTGTAAAACCTCTGAGAAGCCCGTCAGGCCACTGAAAAATTTAAGCACGGCGGCGTTTACTGCAGCGGGCTGGCTGGATAAACAGACCGTTCGCGCAGGGGCGGGTTAACGACATGTCGATCTGCCTTTGCCGCTGGCTATCAGCTTAACCACGGGCTGATACCGGGTACAAACAATCTTGCGGGCGCCCTATACGCCCGTCCCCCGTCAATTTGCCGTCACACTACGCGAAAAGCGATATCGTCCGGGATCACTTCGCCATCCCAATAAAGCTGGGCAGCGACCTGGCCGGCAAGCTGTCGATAAAGCCAGGTAAATTCGCTGTCGGGACGGCGTACCACCGTCGGCATTCCGTCGTCCAAATCTTCCCGCAGCGTAATATGCAGCGGCAGCTGACTTAGCAGGCGCGTATGGTACTGCTCGGCCAGCGCCAGCGCGCCGCCGCTCCCAAAGATCGGCTCGTGATGACCACACTGGCTACAGACGTGCACGCTCATGTTCTCAACGATGCCCAACACCGGCACGCTGACCTTTTCAAACATGACGATCCCCTTACGGGCGTCAATCAGCGCGATATCCTGCGGCGTGGTCACCACCAGCGCGCCGGTCACCGGCACGTTTTGCGCCAGCGTCAGCTGAATATCCCCCGTGCCCGGCGGCATATCCAGGATCAGGTAGTCCAGATCCGGCCACAGCGTTTCATTCAAAAGCTGCATGAGTGCTTTACTGGCCATCGGGCCGCGCCACACCATCGCGTTATCATCGGTCACCAGATAGCCGATAGAGTTGGTTGCCAGGCCATGCGCCATAATCGGCGCCATATGCGTGCCGTCCGGTGAAGTAGGCCGTTCGTTTTGCGTGCCGAGCATATCGGGAATCGACGGGCCATAGATGTCCGCATCCAGCAGGCCCACTTTCGCGCCTTCGGCCATTAACGCCAGCGCCAGATTCACCGCGGTGCTCGATTTACCCACGCCGCCCTTGCCGGAACTGACGGCAATCACATTTTTCACGCCCTTCACGCCCGGCTGATTCTTCACTCTTTTCAGCGTGGCGATATCCAGGCTCAGCTTCCAGCTAATAGCCGTAGCGTTAGTCAGCCGCAGCAGCTCCGCGCTGGCACTCTCTTTTAGCGCTTCAAAACCGCTGTGCCAGGGGAAAGGCATCAGCAGTTCAATATGCAGGGTGTTGTCCAACAGCGCGCAATGGTGCAGCGCTTTCAACGCGGTGAGATTGCGCCGCAGCGTCGGATGTTCAAACGTGGTTAAAACGCCCATCACTATCGCGCGCAGCGCTTCAGGTGAATGTGGGGATTGTTGCATCATCCCGGCTCCTTTTTTTCTGTGACGTTATTCAGAGCATATCAGATAAGGCAAGGCGGCAGGCAGTAAAAAACGGCACGGTCGGCGCGGCGTTGTTTACGCAGGCCGGGCCTTTCGGGTAACATCAGAACCCCCTATTTTAAACAGGTATAGCAAGTCTCACTATGACTCAAGTCGCGAAAAAAATATTGGTAACGTGCGCACTCCCTTACGCCAACGGTTCTATTCATCTCGGCCACATGCTCGAGCATATCCAGGCGGATATTTGGGTCCGTTACCAGCGAATGCGCGGCAACGAGGTTTACTTCATCTGTGCTGACGATGCGCACGGTACGCCAATCATGCTGAAAGCTCAGCAGATGGGCATCGCGCCTGAGCAGATGATTGCCGAAATGAGTCAGGAACATCAGAATGACTTTGCCGGTTTCAACATCAGCTACGATAACTATCACTCCACGCACAGCGACGAGAACCGCGAGCTGTCGGCGCTGATTTATACCCGTTTAAAAGAGAACGGTTTCATTAAGAACCGCACCATTTCACAGCTCTATGACCCGGAAAAAGGCATGTTCCTGCCGGATCGCTTTGTCAAAGGCACCTGCCCGAAATGTAAAGCGCCGGATCAGTATGGCGATAACTGCGAAGTCTGCAGCGCAACCTACAGCCCGACCGAACTGATCGATCCTAAATCCGTGGTTTCCGGCGCGACGCCGGTCCTGCGCGACTCCGAACATTTCTTTTTCGATCTGCCGGAGTTCAGCGCCATGCTGCAGGCCTGGACCCGTTCCGGCGCCCTGCAGGAGCAGGTGGCCAACAAAATGCAGGAGTGGTTCGAATCCGGTCTGCAGCAGTGGGATATTTCCCGTGATGCGCCCTACTTTGGCTTTGAAATCCCGGGTGCGCCGGGCAAATATTTCTACGTCTGGCTGGATGCGCCTATCGGCTATATGGGCTCGTTTAAAAACCTCTGCGACAAACGTGGCGACATCGATTTCGACGCTTTCTGGAAAAAAGATTCCGAGGCGGAGCTGTATCACTTTATCGGTAAAGATATTGTCTACTTCCACAGCCTGTTCTGGCCGGCGATGCTGGAAGGCAGCAACTTCCGCAAACCGAATAACCTGTTTGTCCACGGTTATGTGACGGTTAACGGGGCGAAAATGTCCAAGTCACGCGGCACCTTTATCAAGGCCAGCACATGGCTGCAGCACCTGGATGCCGATAGCCTGCGCTACTACTATGCCGCCAAGCTCTCTTCGCGTATCGACGATATTGACCTGAATCTGGAAGATTTCGTTCAGCGTGTGAATGCCGATATCGTCAATAAAGTGGTTAACCTGGCGTCCCGCAATGCGGGCTTTATCAACAAACGCTTTGGCGGTCAGCTCTCCAGCGAACTGGCCGATCCGGCTCTGTATCAGTCCTTTGTGGATGCTTCCGCCAGCATCGCGGAAGCCTGGCAAAGCCGTGAGTTTGGCCGTGCGGTGCGTGAAATCATGGCGATGGCGGACGTTGCAAACCGCTACGTTGACGAGCAGGCACCGTGGGTCGTGGCGAAGCAGGAAGGCCGCGATGCCGATCTGCAGGCAATCTGCTCGATGGGCATCAATATGTTCCGTGTGCTGATGACCTGGCTGAAGCCGGTGCTGCCTACGCTGAGCAAGCGCGCCGAAGCCTTCCTGAATCAGGAGCTAAGCTGGGACGGTATTGCGCACCCCCTGCGTGACCACACGCTTTCCACCTTTAAAGCGCTGTATAACCGCATTGAGATGGACAAGGTTAACGCGCTGACTGAGGCTTCGAAAGAGGATGCGGCAGCCGCCAATA
>DOOK01000463.1 GCA_003512805.1 Erwinia sp.
GCACGGTGCGTATCAGTATCGGAAGAAGGCCGCATGTTCCCTTCCCGCACTTCGCCGCTTTCCAGATCGACAACCACCATGTCGTCGCGTTTCATCGCTTCATAGCTGACCCCGGAAGGTTTAATCACTACCAGCCCCTGCTCACGATCGACTGCGCTTACGTTGCCCCAGGTGAAGACGACAAGACCGTGGCGAGGCAGCGCCAGGTTGGCTTCCAGCACCTGTTGTTTCAGTTCTTCCAGCATTTGGTTTCTCCCGCTTTTTTCTACATTGTCCCCGCTGGCCCGGCAACAGGGTATGGAGGCGATCGCTGGATGCGTGGCAGAAATTAGCTGGGTGCCGGTAAAAATAGCGGAAAATTAAGATTTTTTACCTGTGAAGACGATCGTCTATGCTTAGAATACGTGCCAGCAATACCTTTACAGAAATAAGTCTGAAACTTAACAAATGTGTAAGTGTTGCTTCACGGAAACGGTAAAACGAACGTGATACAGAATGGCAATGTTTGATTTTAGTAAAATAAATCGCTAACAAACGGGCGTATGCAGGCCAAATGGCCAGGCGCACCTCTATACTTATAGCGTTATTCCTGCAGCAGCAATGATGGAGAAGTGACTATGTCAGTAACAATTAAACGTCTTACCGCTGGCCTGCTGGCCGCCACTCTGGTGCTTTCTTTGAGCGGATGCTCGAACTGGTCGAAACGTGACCGCAATACCGCTATTGGCGCGGGTGCGGGCGCAATCGGAGGGTCTATTCTTTCTAACGGCAGCGGTCTGGGCACCGTCGGCGGCGCAGCTGTGGGCGGGATCATCGGCCACCAGATCAGCCGTTAACGACCAGCACGTGAATCAAGGCCGCAGCAAACCGCGGCCTTTTTGTTTTCAGCCGCCCGCCAGCTTTACCTTCAGCCCTTTGGCTTCCAGCAGCGTCTTTAGCAGATCGCGCTTATCACCCTGAATTTCAATGACACCCTCTTTAACCGCCCCGCCACAGCCACATTTTTTCTTCAGCTCGGCCGCCAGTTTTTCCAGATCCGCATCCGGTAAATCGACGCCGGTAACCAGGCATACACCTTTGCCTTTGCGGCCACTGGTTTGCCGTTGTATACGTACGATGCCGTCACCTTTTGGTCGCGGGGCCACTACTGCAGGTTCATCAATGCGGCCGCTTTCGGTGGAATAGACCAGACGACTGTTGTTATCGGCCATTATGCCTCCTCAAGTGATGTGATGATGTTATTCAGCGCGACAGCCGGATCGGCAGCCTGTGTGACGGGACGACCAATAACCATATAATCTACCCCGGCCCGTAACGCCTGCTGCGGCGTCATGATCCGCCGCTGATCGCCCACCTCGCTGCCCGCCGGACGAATACCCGGTGTGACCAGTTTAAAGTCCTGGCCCAGAGCCTGCTTAAAGCGTACTGCTTCCTGCGCTGAACATACCACGCCATCCAGGCCGCACTGCTGCGTCAGCCGCGCCAGCTTTTCAGCCTGATCCGCTGGCGAAAGTTCAATACCGATCCCACGTAGATCGTCTGCTTCCATACTGGTCAGCACGGTGACAGCAATCAGCAACGGCGCATCTTTACCAAAGGAGACCAGCGCTTCGCGAGCTGCCGTCATCATACGGGCACCGCCGCTGGCGTGAACGTTGACCATCCAGACACCCAGATCGGCCGCTGCCGCCACGGCATGGGCGGTAGTGTTAGGAATATCATGGAATTTCAGGTCCAGAAACACCTCAAAGCCCCGCTGCTGTAGATCGCGGACCAGCTGAGGGCCAAACAGCGTGAACATCTCTTTACCGACCTTCAGACGGCAGCTGCGCGGATCGATACGGTCAACAAAGGCCATAGCGCTGGCGCGATCGGCGTAGTCTAACGCCACCAGAATGCGGGAACCGGGAGATGATTGCATGTTGAAACCCTCTGAAATAGGCACCGCGGGGTGCAGGAGATAAACGGCAAGCATTCTACCTGCGACGTCGTTAAATTCACAGTTTAGCGGCAAGTTTTCCCTGCCTGACCCAGGGCAGGGGGCAGCTGAAACCCGGTAATCTTCTCCATCAATAGTATGTTGTAACTATTTAACACTGATTAAAAAGGCCAGCGCGCTTCAGGAGCCGCCAGCCCGGTTATTGTCCGTCCAGTCCGCGTATTGGCTTCACCGATGACCAGGCACGACAGGAAGGACAGTGCCAGTAAAGCGCATGCGCGGTAAAACCACATTTATGGCAGCGGTAGCGCGGCTTGGTACGGATTTGCTCGCCGACCATATCACGCAGCACCATCAGGCTCTCTTTCGCCCTGCCGTCCTCCGCTTCGTGCAGATGGTAATCCATCAGGCGATGGAAAACCCGCATGGTAGGATGCCGCTGAAGCTGGCGATTAATATAGAGCTGTGCCACTTCGCCGCCCTCGTCCTTTTCGATCACATCAGAGAGGTAAAGCTCCGCCGCCGCGCCGGTATTTTCTTCAACGCAGCGCTTGAGGAACTCCGCCCAGGCATCAGGCTGCTGCAGCTGCTGGTAGCAGGTTTCCAGCATCGCCAGCGTTTCGCTGACCAGCTCTTTGTCCTGCTCTATTACACGCTGTAAAAATCCAACCGCTTTGGCATAATCGCCTTTTGCCATATGGATACGGCCCATCATAATCGAGACGCGGGCGCTCTGCCTGTCGGCGGACTCGCCTTTTTTCAACAGGCCCATCGCGCGGTCGAGGTCATCACTCCCCATCGCCTGCAGCGCCAGCTCACAATAGAAGTGTGCGATTTCCATGCGCTGCTTCTCTTTGCCCAGCTTGACCAGCCGCTCGGCCACTTCAATGGCTTTCGGCCAGTCGCTGGTTGCCTGATGAATCAGCAACAGCTGCTGCAGCGCGCCAACACGAAAATCGGTTTCATCGGTCAGCTGGCTGAACATCTCTTCAGCACGGTCATAAAAGCCTGCCGCCATATAGTCGCGACCCAGCTGCTGTATGGCCAAAAGACGCTGATCGTAAGTGAGCGAAGCGCTTTCCATCAAGGCCTGATGAATACGGATAGCGCGATCGACCTCACCTCTTGAGCGGAACAGGTTGCCCAGCGTCAGGTGGGCCTCAACCGTGCCGCTGTCTTCTTTCAGCATATCCAGGAAGAGGTCGACCGCTTTATCCTGTTGATTGGACAGCAGGAAATTCACGCCAGCAACATAATCGCGCGACAGGCGGCTCGCTTCCTGTTGCTTATCCTGCTGCGCGCTTCTGCGCCCCATGTACCAACCATAGGCAGCGGCAACGGGCAGCAACAGAAACAGCAGTTCCAACATAGGAGATTATTCCTTAACGGCAGGAACGGCTGGCGCGACCGCCGCTTCTTCTGCCTGGCCCAGCTGCTGCTGGAGACGTTTCAGTTTACGCTGGGAATTAGCCAGCGCCACGCGCACACGGAGCCAGAACAGTCCGCAAATGGCCCAGCCAATTAAAAATCCCGCCGCAAACAGGGTAGCCAGCAGTGTGGAAACGCGATATTCGCCCTGAGCCAGCAGGTAATTAAAGGTCACCACCTGATCGTTATGTGCGCCAAGCGTAACAGAGATAATGAAGATCACTAAAACCAGTAAAAAAATCAGCAAGTATTTCACAGTCCGTCCCATAGTCTGGTGATAACCAGATGAATTATGCCAAAAAAATAGCCCTGTTGCTTGCCTGATACGTCCAGGGTGCATGAAATATCCGCCCCCTCCTCAGGTTATGGGGGCAAACGGCGCTAACACAATCACGTCTCGTCGCGTTCGCTTATTTCCTGTTCTTCTGCCGGTGGAACAGTCAGCGGCCCGCTGTAGCGCTGTACCAGCCAGGCGGCCAGCGTAACCAGCACCCAGCTGATTAAGGTCGACGTGATCAGATCGCGCGGCCAGTGCATGCCCAGCACCAGACGGCTGGCCATCACGCCAATCGCCCACGCCACCAGCACGCAGATCGTCACGATACGGCGGCGAGGCCACAATAGCCCTACTGCCAGCAGCGCCCATGTGGCCGCGAACATCGTATGCCCCGAGGGGAAAGCATAGCCGGTTTCAAATTCCCAGTGAGCCTTTAGCCAGTCAGGCAAGCGAGGATCTTGCGCAATCGCCTCTCGTACCATAAGGCTGCGCTGCTTGCGTTTCTGTTCATAAAAGTACTTTTCATCAAGGCCGTGATTTTTTTCGAGCCACAGGACATAAGGGCGCGGCTCCTGTACCTGAGCTTTGATAAATGTTTTGGTGTATTGCCCGCCCAGAATGGCCACTATCACGATAGCCAACAGAATGATGGCGGACTTAAGACGATAACGCAGGCACCAGAGAAACCATGCGCAAAGTATGACGCTGGTCAACGCTCCCCATGGACTGGTAACGGTTTCGGTCAGCCAGAATAAAAGATGATGGCCCCACCCTGGCTCTGTCGGCTGCCAGCGCCAGCCGGTCAGCAAAACGCCGACCGGCATAATTAACAGCAACAGAGCACCCAGCGTAGTGCGTTTGGCGATCTCAAACATGACTTTCCCCGTGGATCCAGCAAGACGCTGATTTTTTCTGATGACAACATGATAAAAAATAATAACATATTGATTGAGATGGCGATAATTGTGCGCTATTAAAACAATCGCTCTAAGAGGTTAACCGTCCGGCTCCCGATTGTGGCAAAATAGCTATTATGAATGGTCGGCGCAAAGGTTAGCGCAGCCCCTGATGTATCTGGAGAGTCACATGCAGCTTAAACGGGTAGCAGAAGCCAAACTGCCCACGCCGTGGGGAGATTTCCTCATGGTGGGTTTTGAAGAACTGGCAACCGGTCACGATCATGTTGCGCTGGTTTATGGCGATATTACGAACAGCGAGGCGGTACTGGCGCGCGTCCATTCCGAGTGTTTGACGGGTGATGCGCTGTTCAGCCTGCGCTGTGACTGTGGTTTTCAGCTCGAGGCGGCGCTGAATCATATAGCGGAAGAAGGCCGTGGCGTCCTGCTTTACCATCGTCAGGAAGGCCGCAATATCGGACTTCTGAATAAAATCCGCGCCTACGCCTTACAGGATAAAGGTTACGATACCGTTGAAGCTAACCATCAGCTTGGCTTCGCTGCTGACGAGCGTGACTTCACGCTTTGTGCCGATATGTTTAAGCTGTTGGGCGTGAACGAAGTCCGTCTGTTGACCAATAACCCACGTAAGGTTGAAATCCTTAGCGAGGCGGGAATCAATATCATTGAGCGCGTACCGCTGATTGTCGGGCGTAACCCGGAAAATGCGCACTACCTTGATACTAAAGCCGAAAAAATGGGCCATCTTTTACCAAAAGCGTGATGAATAAAACGCCCAGGCCCCCTCGCACGAGGAAAAAAAATGCCCCTTTGCAGGGGCATTTTTGTTTTAGCTTTCAACCAGCATGTTACGAATAACGTAGTGCAGAATGCCATCGTTACGGTAGTAGGTCAGCTCATTACCGGTATCGATACGGCAGCGCGTTTGCAGCACTTCCTGACTGCCGTCAGCACGCGTCAGCGTCACGGCTACCGTGCCGCCAGCACTAAGCTGGTTCAGGTTTTCTATATCGATTTGCTCGTCGCCGGTCAGCCCCAGTGTTTTGCGTGTTACGCCCTCCGGGAACTCCAGCGGCAATATGCCCATCCCGATCAGGTTTGAACGGTGGATACGCTCAAAGGATTCCGCAATAACCACGCGAATACCCAGCAGACGGGGACCTTTAGCGGCCCAGTCGCGGCTGGAGCCAGAACCGTATTCTTTCCCGGCGATGACGGCCAGCGGCGTACCCTGCTGCTGATATTTCATTGCCGCATCATAAATCGCCAGCTGCTCGTCGCCAGGCACGAAACGGGTGACGCCGCCTTCAACACCCGGCACCATTTCATTACGAATACGAATGTTAGCGAAGGTACCCCGCATCATCACTTCATGATTGCCACGCCGCGACCCGTAAGAGTTAAAATCGCCCCGCTCTACGCCGTGCGAAAGCAAATAGCGTCCGGCCGGGCTTTCCGCTTTAATGCTTCCCGCCGGGGAAATATGGTCAGTCGTGACCGAGTCGCCCAGCATCGCCAAAATCCTCGCGCCCTTAATATCAACGACCGGCTTCGGCTCTTTTTCCATGTCATCAAAGAACGGCGACAGACGAATGTAGGTTGATCCTTCGTCCCAATCGTAGGTGGCCGCTTCGCTAACGCTGATTGCCTGCCAGTCCGGCGTCCCTTCAAACACTTCCGCATATTCTTTATGGAACATGTCGGTAGACACCAGCTGCACCGCTTCCGCAATGGCTTCCGGCGACGGCCAGATATCCTTCAGATACACCGGCTTGCCCGTTTTGTCATTACCGAGCGGATCCGTCTCCAGATTAATATTCATATTACCGGCCAGCGCGTAAGCGACCACCAGCGGCGGTGAAGCCAGCCAGTTGGTTTTGACGTAAGGATGGATACGGCCTTCAAAGTTACGGTTGCCGGAAAGGACGGCACCAACCGTCAGGTCACCTTTTTTGATAGCGCTCTCGATTGCATCTGGCAACGGGCCAGAGTTACCGATACAGGTGGTACAGCCGTAGCCAACAAGATTAAAACCGAGCTTGTCCAGATAAGGCGTCAGTCGGGCTGCCGCCAGATAGTCGGAAACCACTTTGGATCCCGGCGCCAGCGAGGCTTTTACCCACGGTTTGCGATCCAGGCCCAGCGTCACCGCGTTTTTCGCCAGCAGACCCGCCGCCATCAAAATGCTGGCATTAGAGGTATTGGTGCAGGATGTGATGGCGGAAATCACTACCGCGCCATCCTCCAGCTGGTGTTCCTTGCCCGTCGCGCTGTCGCGATATCTGACCGGCTTGTGTTGTTTCTGCGCCTGATTGACTTCCAGCTCGTTACTGGCCTGAAAAGCCTGGGGCACTTCGCCCAGCGAGACGCGATCCTGCGGCCGTTTAGGCCCGGCCACGCTGGCTTCTACCGTGGCCATATCCAGCGCCAGCGAACTGGTGAAGACCGGCTCGTCTCCAGGGTTACGCCACAACCCCTGCGCTTTAGCATAGGCTTCCACCAGCGCCACCTGTTCAGCGGTGCGCCCGGTCAGCTTCATGTAGCCCACCGTGACATCATCCAGCGGGAAAAAGCCGCAGGTTGCGCCATATTCCGGCGCCATATTAGCGATAGTCGCCCGGTCTGCCAGCGGCAGATCGTCCAGACCATCCCCATAGAATTCGACAAATTTTCCGACCACGCCGTGTTTACGCAGCATCTGAGTCACGGTCAGCACTAAATCCGTGGCGGTAATGCCGGGATTCAGTTTGCCGGTCAGCTTAAAGCCGACCACGTCAGGGATCAGCATTGAAACCGGCTGGCCGAGCATGGCCGCTTCCGCCTCAATACCGCCCACGCCCCAGCCCAGTACGCCCAGCGCATTAATCATAGTGGTGTGGGAATCCGTGCCGACCAGCGTATCGGGATAGGCAACTTCTTCGCCATCCTGATTTTCATGCCATACCGCCTGGCCAAGGTACTCCAGGTTAACCTGATGGCAAATCCCGGTTCCCGGTGGTACAACGCTAAAACGGTTAAAAGCCTTCTGTCCCCAGCGCAAGAAAACGTAGCGTTCGTGGTTGCGTTCCATCTCTAAACGCACATTTTCTTCAAAAGCGTCGTCATCCCCGAAACGGTCAACGGTAACGGAGTGGTCAATGACCAAATCAACGGGAGAAAGCGGGTTAACTTTAGCCACGTCTCCCCCGAGCCGCTTAACCGCTTCACGCATGGCGGCCAGATCGACTACCGCAGGCACCCCGGTAAAGTCCTGCATCAGCACACGGGCAGGCCGATAGGCAATTTCACGATCGGCGTGTGCCTTAGCCAGCCAGCCGGCGAGCGCGCGGATATCCTCATCGGTAACAGAGTCTCCATCCTGGTAGCGCAGCAGGTTTTCAAGCAGTACTTTCAGGGATTTAGGCATACGGGAAAGATCGCCAAGCTGCCCGGCGGCTTTAGCGAGGCTGTAATAATGATAACGTTGACCTTTTACTTCCAGTGCGTCTTTTGTTATTTCGCGTAGGGTAGACGGCATGATTCCTCCTTCGTTTATCTGCTCATAACCTGAGTAAATGCAGGGTTTGATTTAAAGATAGTACAAAGTCGGCGTAACGTTTTGATAACATCACTGAAGCACAAAAGAAAACGCCCCGCTGATTGCTCAGCGAGGCGTCGTGAATCGTTTAGGTATGCTTTATTAATGCATGACCATACTAAGCCAGAGAAGGCTGGCCCAGAATAAGGCTGAAAACGTCCAGGCACTAAACCATGTCATTTGCGTTAAATTCATTTCCACCCTCACTCAGGTCTTATAAGACCAAACGTATTACCTCGAAACCTCACGCCTATGCGAGCAGGTTTTACCGTTTATCAATGGTTTCCCATTGGAGTTTCCCATTAACGGGCTAACAGTGTGCCCTGACCAGAAATGGCTGGCCTGTTAAACAGTGTGAATATTTATATTTGTCATGTTTAAGAAAAGTAACGAATATAAGTTTTAGCCTTAAGCTTTATTACTTTTATCCGACATTAAATCGATAAAGTTACGTTGCAATTCGTTCAGGCCCCAGCTTTCCGGGATGATGCTTTCTCTCGCCTTGCTTTTGCAATCCACTTTCTTCAACTTGACGGCTTGCTGTGGTTTTTGATTCAAATACTGCAGGTACATCGTTACCCCCATATATGCCAAATCATTACTGCAACAGCTCCCCAAAACAGCGCCGATGCGGCGAATACCGCTAACCAGGCCTTACGTCTCAGATTGCCGTTACGCTGAACCTTCAGAGCTTTGTGACCGAAGTCGGTTTCTACAGAAATTCTGCTAGCCATAGTTTTTGATAATCACTCTCATTGAAACGATTGTTTTGAGCAATCAGAAATTAGGAAGAATCCTAAACATTTTATGGCGTGAAATCCAGCTATTTTTATTACGCAGAACGATAAATAGTATTCATTAAAGTTTATGAAATCTATTGATCGTACTTAACCAAAATCCGGTTAACAAAATACGCTTTAAGCCAAATCTATTAACAAAATCCGTTTTTTCGCGCCATTGATAAATCAGCATTTATTGGAACCCCCTTGTCTGCTGCGCCCTGTCATGGCTTGATAATCAGAGTATGAGAATAATCCTGGAGGTGTGCAAAGGCGCCCAATGAAAAATGTGTACTGTTTCGCATTTAATGAATAACTTTGGGAAAACATGTGATGAATGCGGCATTTACGTAAAAAGAATAAAAAGATTTTATCAATCACAATAACAGGCAGGACCAATGATTACCGCAGAGCCGCACTGCGGCTCTGAAC
>DOOK01000432.1 GCA_003512805.1 Erwinia sp.
GAGTCCAGGTAGTACTCATCATCCAGCAGCCTGGTGAAATTTTCCATGCCGACAAAAGTGCTGGAAAGGCCGAAAGGATCGACCCGCTGCACGGAATACCATAAGGCTTCGCCAGCCGGCCACAGGAAAAAAATTAACGTAATTAAAAGCTGCGGCAGCATTAACAGGTAAGGCAGCCAGCGCGAGCGAAAAACAGGGCGTGAAGAGGACATAGCGGAACTCGGTAACGGCGCAGCGCGAAGGTTTTATGACGCGCTGCCGTGCGGCGGTCGGGCACGGCAGCGCTACGGATTATGGCTTAACGGTTTGCTCAAAACGTCTTAGCAGAAGGTTTCCGCGCTTAACCGCATTATCCAGCGCGGCCTGCGGCGTTTTTTTGCCGGTCCAGACGCCTTCCAGCTCTTCGTCCACAATAGTGCGAATTTGCGGCATATTGCCCAGACGCATTCCTTTGGTAAACGGCAACGGCGGCTTGTTCAGCATCTGGCGCGTGGCAATATCCGCGCCCGGGTTTTTCTCATAGAAGCCTTGCTTGCGGGTCAGCTCGTAGGCCGCCGTGGTAATCGGTAAATAACCGGTTTTCTGATGCCATTCGGCGGCAATTTCCGGCTGCGCCAGGAACTGCATAAACGCCGCCACGCCTTTATAGGTCGCTGCATCTTTCCCTTTCATTACCCACAGGCTGGCTCCGCCGATAATGGCGTTTTGCGGCGCGTTCGGCACCGTCTCGTCATATGGCATCATGCCAACACCATAGTTAAATTTGGCATAGTGACGGATATCGGCCAGCGAGCCGGAAGAGGCAGTGGTGATGCCGCAGTCGCCGTTATAGAACTTGGCGGTGGACTCGTCTTTACGACCAAAATAGGTGAAGTCACCTTTTTTGTTCATCTCTTCAAGCTGCTGAATATGGCGTACCTGGGTCGGCTTGTTAAATTCGAGCACCGCATCGGTGCCGTCAAAACCGTTGTTTTTCGTGGCGACCGGCAGGCCATGCCAGGCGCTGAAGTTCTCAATCTGGATCCAGCCCTGCCAGCCGCTGGCGTAGCCACAGCTCATCCCTGCCTTACGCAGGGCTTCGGCATCCTTAGCCAGCGCCTGCCAGGTTTTTGGCGGCTGCTCCGGGTCCAGTCCCGCTTTTTTGAAGGCGTCTTTATTGTAATAAAGTACCGGCGTGGAGCTGTTGAAAGGCTGAGAAATGAGATGGCCGGTTTTGGCATCGCTGTAATAGCCTGCCACCGTCGGCACAAACTGCTTTTCATCAAAGGCAATACCGGCATTTTTAAAGACGTCAGATACCGGCACAATGGCCTGTGAAGCCATCATAGTGGCCGTGCCGACTTCATAAACCTGAAGAAGGGCGGGCGCTCTGCCAGCACGCACCGCGGCGATACCCGCCGCCAGGCTTTGCTCGTAATTGCCTTTATAGGTCGGGACGATTTTGTAATCAGGATGCGATTCGTTAAAACGTTGCGCCAGCGAATTAACCTCTACGCCCAGCTCGCCCTCCATTGAGTGCCAGAAAGGGATTTCGGTGGCGGCCAACGCCCGGCCGCTGAAGGCCAGCCCCAGTGCAATGCAAAGTGTGGTCTGTCGGGAGAACAATGGCATATCGGTTTCCTGTACCCGGTGTGATTACGCGCAAAGCCGCGCCATATAACGCTTTGGCAGGTAAAATGACATGCAAAAATGACGGAAAGATAACAGTCACATGACAGCCAGATGACGCACGGGTGACAGAAGGGGAATGAGCGAAGGGCATTTGAATAATACGGAAAGAAAGACGCTGCTCAGGTTAAAAAGCACAACAAAAGAAAAGGGGCCGGTAAACCGGCCCCGCAACGTTAACCGCCCAGATAAGCGCTGCGCACCGCTTCATTAGCCAGTAGCGCCGCACCGCTGTCTTCCAGCACCACGTGACCGTTCTCCAGCACGTAGCCGCGATCGGCCAGCTTTAGCGCCTGGTTGGCGTTTTGCTCTACCAGGAAGATGGTCATTCCCTCCTGACGCAGCTGCTCGATAGTGTCGAAGATCTGCTGAATAATGATAGGCGCCAGACCCAGCGACGGCTCANNCCTTGGCGATATCGCCAAGGGACGTGCGTTTTATGAAAATGCAGTGGGCCTCGCCTCGACACGTGGCAACCGTGAGGACGCTGCCTTCCTGTCTTCCGGGCGGTATCATCACCATGTCGCTATCAACACCTGGAACAGCCGGGGCGCCGAATTGCGCGATGACAAGCAGACCGGGCTTGCCTGGTTCTCGCTGAAGATCACCGACGCGGCTGACATCAAGCAGCAGCAGGCGCGGCTGACTCATCAATGCACGGCCAATCGCCAGCATCTGTTGCTCGCCGCCTGACATCGTGCCTGCACGCTGTACGCGTCGTTCATAAAGCCGGGGGAAAAGCTCATAAACACGCCTGATGCGGCCCTGATACTGCTGGCGGTCAGCAAAAAAACCGCCCATTGCCAGGTTTTCATCTACCGTCATGCGGGCAAAAACCCGTCGCCCTTCCGGCACGATGGCAATGGCCTCACGCATAATACGCGCCGTTTGCCAGTCGGTAATCTCCTTGCCGTCAAAAACTACCCGTCCCTGAGTGGCGCGCGGCTCACCGCAAAGCGTTCCCAGAATCGTGGTTTTTCCCGCGCCGTTAGCCCCAATCAGCGTGACGATCTCACCCTGATTAATATGCAGGCTGACGCCGTGCAGCGCCTGAATTTTACCGTAGTGCGCGCTGACATTTTCCAGAGAAAGCATGGCCATTTTAGGCTTCTCCCAAATAGGCGCGAATCACGTCAGGGTTGTTACGGATCTCATCCGGCGTGCCGTTTGCCAGCGGCGTGCCCTGATTGACCACGTAAATGCGGTCGGAAATGCCCATTACCAGTTTCATATCGTGTTCAATCAACAGTACCGACACCTTATGTTCGTTTCGCAGCTCGGCGATCAGCTCGTCCAGCTCCAGCGTTTCTTTCGGGTTCAGGCCTGCCGCCGGCTCATCCAACATCAGGATTTCCGGACGCGTGACCATACAGCGGGCGATTTCCAGACGGCGCTGTTGGCCATAGGCCAGATTGCCCGCCTGACGGTTAGCCAGCGTCAGCAGGCCCACACGGTCCAGCCAGCTGGCCGCTCTGTCCAGCGCTTCGCTTTCCGCTTTACGAAAACCCGGCGTTTTCAGCAGCCCGGCAAATACGCCGCTTTTTAAATGCTGATGCTGCGCTACCAGAAGATTTTCGATCACCGTCATTTCACGGAAAAGGCGGACGTGCTGGAAAGTACGCACGATACCCATCCGTGCGATCTCCTGCCCTGCCAGGCCCGCCAGCTGACGCTCGCCCAGTTTGATGCTGCCGCCCGACGGACGGTAAAACCCGGTCAGGCAGTTGAAGACCGTGGTTTTTCCCGCACCGTTAGGGCCAATCAGCGAGACGATTTCCTGCTCTCTGAGTTCCAGATCAACATTGTTGACCGCGAGCAGGCCGCCAAAGCGCATCATCAGGCCGTTGACGGCTAATAAAGGCTTCATGGCTGCTCTCCTTTTTCCACGCTTTTTAACGTCAGATGCGGGCGCTGCATCGGCAGCAGGCCTTGCGGTCGCCAGATCATCATCAGCACCATCAGGCCGCCCAGCACTAACATGCTGTATTCGTTCAGATCACGCATCAGCTCGCGCGAGACCACCAGCAGTACGGCGGCAAGGATCACGGCAAACTGCGATCCCATCCCGCCTAATACCACAATAGCGAGCACAAAGGCCGACTCGGCGAAAGTAAAGGATTCGGGGCTGACGAAACCCTGTCGCGCCGCGAACAGGCTACCGGCAAAACCGGCGAAGGCCGCACTGATGGTAAACGCGGTCAGCTTGATACGCGTCGGGCTGAGGCCCAGCGAGCGGCAGGCGATTTCATCTTCACGCAGCGCTTCCCAGGCTCGACCCAGCGGCATTCTCAGCAGTCGGTTGATCACAAACAGCGTCAGCACCACCAGCAGCAGCGCAACCATGTAGAGAAAGATAACGCGATCGCTGGGATCGTATTTCAGGTTAAAGAAGTGGTGAAAGGTATCCCAGCCACCGTCGCGCACGCTACGGTTAAACTCCAGGCCGAAAAATGACGGTTTCGGGATCTGGCTGATACCGTTTGGCCCGCCGGTGATGTCCGTGTTGTTCAGCAGCAGGATACGCACTATTTCGCCGAACCCCAGCGTAACGATAGCCAGATAGTCACCCCGTAACCGTAGCACCGGAAAGCCCAGCAGCAGCCCGAACAGCGCGGCTACCATGCCCGCCAGCGGCAGGCACTCCCAGAAGCCCAGACCGAAATAGTGATTAAGCAGTGCGAAGGTATAAGCGCCAATAGCGTAAAAGCCGCCGTAGCCTAACACCAGCAGCCCGGAAAGCCCGACCACGACGTTCAGGCCAAGGCCCAGCATCACGTAGATCAGGGTCAGCGTGGCGATATCGACCGTCCCGCGAGAAACCATAAAAGGCCAGGCCACAGCCGCGACGACCAGCAGCAGCAAAAAGAGCTTCTGCCTGGGCGTTGACCCGTCGATGCCTGGCAGCACCAGCGACGGGGCGGAAATTTTTTTCAGCCCGCGCTGAAAGACCGGCCTTAGCAGCTGGAAGAAAAAGACCACGGCGCAACCAAGCGCGATCCAGTTCCAGCGCACGCTGCCGGCATTGTTGACAACCAGATGCGTGCCGTCCAGGCTAAGGCGCATCCCCATAAAGAAAGCGGCCAGAACCAGCAGCATCAGCGAGGAAACGAAGGCGTTAAGCAGGTTTTTCATACTTTTTCCACCTCCGGACGGCCAAGGATCCCTGTTGGCATGACCAGCAGCACCACGATCAGCAGCGCAAAAGAGACCACGTCTTTATACTCGGTGCTCAGGTAGGCAGAAGTCAGCGCTTCGGCAATGCCCAGGATCAGGCCCCCCAGCATCGCGCCCGGAATACTGCCGATGCCGCCCAGCACGGCCGCCGTGAACGCTTTCATACCAGCCATAAAACCAATGTAAGGATTGATGACGCCGTAAAACTGGCCCAGTAAGACTCCTGCTACCGCCGCCATGGCCGCGCCGATCACAAACGTTAGCGAGATCACTCGGTCCGTGTTGATACCCAGCAGGCTGGCCATCTTCAGATCTTCGGCACAGGCACGACAGGCGCGACCCATCCGCGAGTAACGGATAAATAAAGTCAGGGCCAACATGGCAACAAACGTGACTCCCCAGATGACGACCTGCATGGTGGAGATGGTGGCGGCAAAACCATTGCTGACGCCTAACGTCCACTGTCCGCTAACCAGGCCCGGCAGGGCCAGATCGCGAGAACCCTGAGTCAGGCTGACATAGTTTTGCAGAAAAATAGACATACCAATGGCGGAAATCAGCGCGATCAGTCGTTTGGAGGAGCGTACGGGTTTGTAGGCCACGCGTTCAATGCTCCAGCCATAGGCGCTGGCAATGACGATGGCCACCAGAAAACCGGCCCCTATCAGCAGCCAGCTGGCATCAATGCCCATCATCATTAGCGCAGCGATCACGATAAAAGAGACGTAGCTACCGATCATATACACCTCGCCGTGCGCGAAGTTGATCATGCCAATGATGCCGTACACCATGGTGTAGCCGATGGCGATCAGCGCATAGGTGCTGCCCAACGTGACGCCGTTGAACATTTGCTGCAGGAAATAGAGAAACTGCTCGGACATAAAGAATACCTTACTGCTATCCGCCCAGGCGGAAAGAGAAATGCCTTAACAACACGGGCAGGAAGCGGCCCGTTATCGGGGCCGCCAGCTCGCCCCGATAATTCCATTCCTTCAGACTCTGCAAGCAATGATGCGGGCAGCCCGTGAAGCGTTGCGCGGGCGTCAATCAATGACGCTCGCTATTATTTGACTGCGGTAGAAGAGCCGTCGGCGTGCCAGGTGAAGATACCGAACTCAAAGCCTTTCAGATCGCCTTTGGCGTCCCAGCTCAGATCGCCCATCACCGTTGGCACCGGCGCGCCCTCTTTCAGGTTCTTAGCAATTTCTGCCGGTTCGGCGCTTTTACTGCGTTCCATGCCGGTGGTTAAAGCCTGCAGCGCGGCGTAGGTTGTCCAGACGAACGGGCCGGTTGAATCAAGCTTTTTCGCTTTCAGCGCGTCAACTATCGGTTTGTTGGCCGGCACCTGGTCGTAGCGTTTTGGCAGCGTAACCAGCATGCCTTCGGAAGCGGCACCAGCGATATTAGAGAGCGAAGCATTGCCCACCCCTTCCGGCCCCATAAAGCAGGTTTGCAGGCCGGCCGCGCGTGACTGGCGCAGGATCTGGCCCATTTCCGGGTAGTAGCCACCAAAATAGACAAAATCGACATTCTCTTTTTTCAGGCGCGCCACCAGCGTGGAGAAGTCTTTATCCCCTGCGGTCACGCCTTCAAACATCACCACGTTGCCGCCCGCCTTTTTCAGGCTCGCCTGCACGGAGCGCGCCAGTCCTTCACCATATTGCTGCTTATCGTGAATAACGGCGATACGCTGCGGTTTGACCTGGTCAAGAATATATTTCGCGGCGGTTGGGCCTTGATCGGAATCCAGGCCAGTAGTACGCATAATCATTTTATAGCCGCGGGTGGTCAGGTCGGCGTTGGTGGCCGCCGGGGTAATCATCAGCACGCCCTCATCCTCATAGATATCTGACGCGGGCTGGGTAGAAGAAGAGCAAAGGTGGCCGATAACGTAGTGAATACCGTCGTTAATCACTTTGTTAGCGACCGCGACCGCCTGTTTTGGATCGCAGGCGTCGTCATACTGTACGCCGACCAGCTTATTACCGTTCACGCCACCTTTGGCATTGATATCAGCAATGGCCTGTTTCGCGCCGGTGAATTCCATATCAGATCGGAAGAGCGTCGTGTAGGGAA